>JBEKGQ010000292.1:0-8370 GCA_050012715.1 Polyangiaceae bacterium | reverse complement strand
CCAGCATCGAGGGTCGCGCCATCGCTGGGCGGCGTCCATAGCCACGGCTGCGATGGTCTCGACGTTGAGAGAGTCTGCGCGCGCAGCTGACGTCGACCGGCGTGAACGCGTAGGCTTGGAGCATGACGGAGTGCCCTTCCTGCCCTCCACAAACTGTTCCCGGCGCTCCCCGCCGAACTCTCGGAGAGCACTGAACACACCGGCGAGAGATCCAACGAAGGATCCAACGTGGGGCCTCAACAGAGCTGGAGGCGCGGAATCTTTAGGAAAACGTCTGCGGAGAGGGCGGGATTCGAACCCGCGGCTGCCTTTTGGACAGCGCCCGCTTAGCAAGCGGGTACCTTCGGCCACTCGGTCACCTCTCCCGAAGGGAGCGGAACCTGCCATCAAACGGCGTTCCCTTCAAGTCCGGCGGAGCCCGCCCACTTTTCCTCGCCGCTCGCCCCCTTCCGACCCCCGGTCTCGCCGGTCTCCTTCGGCGTTCCGCCGTCTTGCGTCGAGATCGCCGTCGGCGGGCCCGAGCGGACGTAGTGCATGGGATGCCTCTTCAGGTCAGCTTGACGCCTGCTTGCCGCTCAATGCTCTTCAGGGTGCCGAGCGGCAGATCCTTCTTGGGGCGTCCTACTATTGGTTGTGTGTCAAGGGCCCGACCCTATGCCTGCGGGCGCCGAGGGGAGAGGGTGGGCATTCGAGCTCGGCGTCGAGTCCCGCCGGGGCCGATCCCAGCAACGGCTGCGAGGCCGACCTGAGCACCGACGCCGACAACTGCCGGGCGTGCGGACACGCGTGTTCCGCGGCGAATGCCGCCATGGCGATGTGCGTCGACGGCCGCTGCGCGCAGCCGTCTGGCCGCACGCCGTGAGCCATCGCTTTCGCGAATCCGTCCTTCCCTTGCGTGCCCTGAGCGCCCCGCGCGGGGTCCGCCAGTGAATCACGAGCGCGCGTCCACCCGCCGCACGCGGATACCATGACGTCATGTCGCCTCCTCCCACGAAGGCCACGGACGTCCTCATCGTCGGCGCAGGGCCCACGGGCCTGGTGTTGGCCTTGTCGTTGTCGCGCCTCGGCGTGGCCATCCGCATCATCGACCCCGTGTTGGAGCCGGGGACCACGTCCCGAGCGCTGGCCGTGCAAGCGCGAACCCTGGAGCTTTACCGGCAGGTCGGTCTCGCGGACGACGTTCTCCAGCGTGGCCTGCGCTTCACCGGCATCAACCTGTGGGCGCGCGGCACGCACCAGGCCCGCGCCGACTTCTCCGACATCGGCCAGGGGGTCAGCCCCTTTCCCTTCATCACCATGTTCCCGCAAGACCAGCACGAACGGCTGCTCATCGAGCATCTCCGGCGCGCCGGCGTCGAGGTGGAACGGGGGACTCGGCTGGAGAGCTTCGAGCAGCCGGCGGACGGAGTGGTGGCCAGGTTGGTGGGGCCGGACGGGGCGGCGTCGGAGTGCTCGGCGGCGTACATCGCGGGATGCGACGGAGGGCACTCCAAGGTGCGCGAGGGGCTGGGCATCGGGTTTCCGGGCGGCACCTACGACCGCGTGTTCTACGTGGCCGACGTCGAGCTGAGCGGCCCGACCAGCAACGACGAGCTTCACATCGCCCTCGACGAAGCCGACTTCCTTGCCGTCTTCCCGATGAAGGGAGACGGGGCCGCGCGCCTGGTCGGCACGGTGAAAGAGGAGTCGGAGGCCAAGCGGCGCGACCTCACCTGGAACGACGTGAGCCACGAGGCGGTGGACCGCATGAAGGTCACCGTCGAGCGCCTGCACTGGTTCTCGACCTACCGCGTCCATCACCGCGTGGCCGAGCGTTTCCGCAGCGGTCGCGGCTTCATCCTGGGGGACGCGGCGCACGTTCACAGCCCGGTCGGCGGGCAGGGGATGAACACCGGCATCGGCGACGCCATCAACCTGTCCTGGAAGCTGGCTGCCGTCCTCCAGCACCGCGGAGGCCCAGCTGCTCGAGAGCTACGAGCCGGAGCGCATCGCCTTCGCCCGCCGCCTGGTGGCCACCACCGACCGCGCCTTCACCGTAGCCAGCGGCGAGGGGGCGTTCGCCCGGGCCATGCGCATTCACGGGATGCCGCTCCTCGTGTCGCGGCTGATGGCGCGCGCGTCGGTGAGACGTTTCTTGTTCCGCACAGTGTCCCAGACGGCCCTCAGCTACCACCAGATCCACCTCAACGAGGGAAAGGCTGGCGGGGTGCGGGGCGGGGATCGCTTGCCGTGGGTGGCGGCGGAGAGCGCGGGCGGGAAGGACAACTTCGCGCCGCTGGCGTCGCTCGACTGGCAGGTCCACGTCCACGGCGTCGCGTCGCCCGAGCTCACGGCGGCCTGCCGCCGGCGCGGACTCCCGCTGCACGTCTTTCCGTGGACGTCGAAGGCCAGCGAGGCGGGCCTGGCGGAGCACGCCGCGTACTTCGTGCGCCCGGACGGCTACGTGGGGCTGGCGGACCCCGCGGGCAGCGCGGACACGCTGGACGCGTACATCGAGAAGCGGGAGCTGCGCTTCCGGTCGTGATTCGCGCGATGGCCGACGCCGAAGTAGCGGTCGTTCGACGCTCGTCGCGGTCGGCATGTCCGCGTCTACGGCGCCCCCGCACAGCTCACCCGCGCGACCCGCAGCTCCGCCGGCACGCCCTTCCCGGGGAGCTCCTGCCACAGCGCGAACACCCCTCGGCCGTCCGTCGCCCACGCCGAGGCGCCCGCCTCGACCCCGGCCCCCGACACCAGGCCCACCGCCGACGGCGCCCCGGTGCCCGCGCACAGTCGCCCGGCGCGCGCGACGGTCGCGTGGCCCTCTCCTTCCGTCCACCCGAGGACGAGGCAACCGGTCGCGCCCGGCTCCGCGACGATGGCCGGCGCGACCGCGGGGCCGCCGGTCGTCGCGATCTCCGAGCGTGACGGCGCGCTCCCCGGCGCCCACACCGCGTGCGCGAGGTGCCACGCCTCGGCGCTCGAGCGGCGGTGCGCGTAGACGACGTGCGCCGCGCCGTCGAGCCACGCGACGGCTGGCGCGCCGACGTCCTCGCTGCCCGCGCTGACGGTCATCACGTGCCCGCGGCCGTGGCCGTCGGCGCCGACGAGCCGCGCGCGAATCGTGCCGCGCACGCCCGGCGCGCCGGCCGGCTGGTACCCCGTGCCCGAGGTGTCGCCGTCGGGGCTCGCGCGCCACGCGGCGACGGCCTCGTCAGCCCCCGCCGGCGCGAGCGCGGGGGCGTCGATCCACCCGACATCGGGCCCCGCCAGGTTGCGATCGGCCCCGCGCGCGCCGACCTCGGCGATGAACTCGCGGTGCGCGTGCGTGCCGCTGGCCAAGAAGTACATCTCCCCGAGCGCCGGGACGATCATCATCGCCGTGTCGCCGACCGCCGTCGCCGCGCCGCGGCCGATCAGCAGCACCGAGTTGTGCGTCTCGAAGCTCCACGCCGCATCGGCGAGCTCCGGTCCGGCGAGCCGCGAGAAGCCGCATCCCAGGCGACCGGACACGACGTGCGCGTCGCAGTGCGCGCCGTAGAGCCCTCCGCCGCGTGTGGCGACCGCCGCGAACCCGCTCTCTCCTTCGACGTCCGATCCCAGGGAGAGCCGAACCGGGGGCGGCTCGGCCGCCGCGTCGGGGGCGGTGGCCGCGAAGTCGACCCATCGCGCGTGCCCGTCGATGGGGACGCACGTCGAGCCGCCGCGGCAGGGGACGCCGGGCGCGGTCTGGAGCCAGGTGGCGAAGGCGACACCGCCGGACGCCGCGATCGCCGCCCCGTACGGCGCCGGCTTCGCGCGGGCGACGAGCACGCCGCCAACGGGGAACGCGGTGCACCCGGCGGTCGCCGCGCCCGCATCGGCGCTCGCGCTCGCGCCCGCGCCCGCGCCTGCGTCCGCGCCCGCGCCCGCGCCTGCGTCCGCGCCCGCGCTCGCGCCTGCATCGGGCCCGGCCTCCGGCGCCGGCGCTGCCCGATGGCACGACGCGACCGCGAGGCACGCCGCGACCGAGAGCGACACCCACGCCGCGGCAGAGCGCATCTCTCTCTTTCTACGCCACGGCGGCGCCCGCCGAGCAGGCTCAGTTGTTCCTCCGCCGAAGAGCGGCTCTACTCCTCGCCCATGTGTGACGACGACTCCTTCGACGACATGGTCGCCTACCGCCTGCGCCGCGAGCTTCTGTCCCGCCGTGGCTTCGGCACTCTCTCGCTCGGCGCGGGGCTCGCGTCGTTCATGGCCGCCGGGTGCAAGTCCGCGGAGGCGCCGGGCCCGGTGCCGCCGCCCACGACCGCTGCTCCCGCGAGCCCGTCGACGACGAGCGAGTCGGAGGTCGTCATCACGACGCCCGACGGCGCGTGCGATGCGTACTTCGTGCACCCAGCGACCGGCGCGGCCCCGGCCGTCCTCGTGTGGCCGGACATCTTCGGGCTGCGGCCGGCGTTCCGCCAGATGGGCAAGCGGCTCGCCGAGGCGGGGTACGCGGTGCTCGTGGTGAATCCCTTCTACCGGACAAAGAAGGCGCCGACCGCGCCGCCGGACCCGAACTTCGAGGATCCGGCGACCCGTGACGCGCTGATGGCGCTCGCGCACACGCTCACGCCGGAGACCGAGGTCACCGACGCGAAGGCGCTGACGGCGTGGCTCGATCAGCAACCGTCGGTCGACAAGGCGCGCAAGATCGGGACGACCGGCTACTGCATGGGCGGCCCGCTCGTCCTTCGCACCGCGGCGACGAACCCGGAGCGCATCGGCGCGGCGGCGACGTTCCACGGCGGGGGCCTCGTGACCGACAAGCCCGACAGCCCGCACCTCCTGATCCCGAAGATGAAGGCGCACTTTCTCATCGCGATCGCCGCCAACGACGACGAGAAGCAACCGGCCGCGAAGGACACGCTCAAGGCGTCGTTCGCGCAGGCGTCGCTCCCCGCGAACGTCGAGGTGTTCCCGGGGACGAAGCACGGCTGGTGCCCGCCGGACTCCCACGTGTACGACCACGACGCGGCGGAGAAGGCCTGGGCCGAGCTGCTCGCTCTCTTCAAGAGCGCGCTCGGCTGAGGGCGGGAGGCGGACCCTCAGGCGGGCTTGGACCAGCCGCGCAGTGCTTCGCGGCCGCCGCGCCGCGGGAGCCGGGGAGTGCTCCGCGGCTTCGCAAACTCGTAGTCGAGGGCGAACGAGAGGTCGGTGATCTGGACGTCGTACGCGCCCAGCTTCTTCGCCAGGTGAGCCTCGACCTGGGTCGGCTCGAAGTCGCGGCACGAGTAGACGTCCATCACGAAGAACGGCCGCAGCGGCCAGGTGTGAATCGCGCAGTGCGACGTCGAGAGCACGCAGACGCCGGTCACCCCGCCCTCGTCCTCGAACGGCTCCACGCCCAGCTTGGCGATCTCGGTCTCCACTTCGTAGAGGTGCGGCTCGCCCAGCAGGCGCATCCCGAGGAGCTGGACCAGCTCGCCCAGCGTGGACTCCACGGTCTTCGCGTTGCCGAGCAGCTCGGGCGAACCCCGCCCGAGGACCTTGATGTGACGACCGTGTGCCATTCCGGAGATCTCCACGCGACGTGCGTTCGCGACGGATAGGACGTCTTTCCACATGGATCAATTCGAAACACGACACCCAATCGTCACTTTCCACACCCAAAGGAGTCGCGTTCCGAAAAACCACTGAACGTTCCGTTACGAGGCGCGAGGACCCGTGCGATGCGACCGGAATCGCGAGACCAGCGCGTGCCGCCGTGCGCCGACGCGCCCAAGGGATGCCTGTTCCGTTGCGGCTGAAGCTGGTACGGTCCCGCCCCAATGATGAGAAACCGAGCCCTCTCGACCACACGCGCAGTTCGCCTGTTCACCGCCGCCGGGCCCATGCTGCTCGCGCTCATGACCGCGGGCTGCCCCGAGAAGGAGAAGGAGGCGCCGCCCTCGGCATCCTCCGCGACGCCGCCGCCCGCCGCATCCGCCGCCACCGCCGCCCCCTCGGCCGCGCCCTCCGCCTCGACCGCGGCCGCGGACGAGACGGTCACCCCGCCGACCCCGGTCGTCTCCGGCGACCCCGACGTCCCCGTCAACGAGGGCATCGTCGGAACCACGCCGCTCCCGGCCGACTACGCCGCGGAGACGCCGCCGCCGGCGCCGGTCATCGAGGACAAGCCGCCGCCCCCCCAGCCCTCGTACGTGTGGGTGCCCGGTTACTGGTGGTGGAGCCGCACGTCGAAGCACTACGCGTGGGTCGCCGGCGGCTGGCGCAATCCGCCCCCCGATCATCTCTGGACGCCGGGCTCCTGGGTGCTCGGCACGCCGGGCCACTACAACTGGCGGCCCGGTTTCTGGGGCCCCAAGGGCTACGTCGCCGAGGTCATCGAGACGGCGCCGCCGCCCCCGCGCGTCGAGGCGGAGCCTCCCACGCCTGGGGCCGGCTTCGTCTGGGCGCCGGGCTACTACTCGTGGAAGAACAAGGCGTACGAGTGGGTCGGCGGCACGTGGCAGAAGCCGCCGCAGCCGGGGTTCGGCTGGGTTCGGCCGACG
The DNA here is from genome assembly GCA_050012715.1 of Polyangiaceae bacterium. Classification (GTDB taxonomy): domain Bacteria; phylum Myxococcota_A; class Polyangia; order Polyangiales; family Polyangiaceae; genus Palsa-1150. The sequence continues at coordinate 1,873 of JBEKGQ010000292.1, read as the reverse complement.
TACGTGACCACCGGCGGGCACTACTACTTCCAGCCCGGACGCTGGGACCACGCCGTCGCCGAGCGCGGGATCGCCTACCGGCCCGAGGCGACGATCAAGCCGGGCGAGCACCTGAAGCCGGTGGCGCTTCCCGCGGCGGTCGTCGCCGAGCACGAGAACTGGGTCGTCCGCTCCAACGAGGCGGTCGCCCTCGGTGCGACGCGGCTTCCGACCGGCGGCTACGTGATTCACCGCGGGGCGACCCCGCCGCCGCCGCACCGCCCGTAGGACCCTCTCTCTCGCGAGACGTCCGCGGCCCAGGGATGGCTCCGCGGCCGTCCTCGCGACCCGCTCGTCGTACGGGCGCGGCGGCTCATCGCCCGCGAGCGCAGGCTGGTCGGTTGTCGGTGATCCGCCGACCGCGACCCGCCCACAGCATCGGTGGAGCCCAACACCGGATGCGCTGGAGCGTGGTTCTCGCGAGTGCGTTGCTCGCCGTCGCGTGCAGTCGAGCGAGCCCATCGACCTCGGACCAGGGTCCGGCCTACGTCGCCACGACCCTCGACGCGGGTACGTCGTCCGATGGCGGTGCACCGCTCGTCATGAGCCTCAGCACGTCGCCACTCCCGCTCACCCCGGCGTTCTCGCCCGCCATCCACGACTACTACGTGCGGTGCGCCGCCGGGCGGAACGCCGTCGACGTCACGGCCACGGCGGACGCGGACACCACGGTCGCGCTCATCCAGCCGACCACGACACCGCCGGCCGCCGCGCAGAACCTGATCCTCCAGCTCTCGGAGAACCAGGCGATCGTCGTCCGGGGGTCGAGCGGGGCGCAGACGGGGGACTACTGGGTGCGGTGCCTGCCGCACGACTTCCCGCGGCTGTCGATGGTGTCGCATCCCGACGCGGGCGCGCCGACCCCTGGCTATTACCTGATCGGGGACACCTCCTCGGCGTCCGGCGAGTCCTCGTATGCGATGGTCGTCGACGGAAACGGCGTCCCGGTCTGGTACTCGACGACCACGAACGGGAACCAGCCGATGAACGTCGAGAGCCTCGCGACGAACGCCGTCTCCTTCGTCGCGTTCTTCGACTACACGCTCGGCGAGACGTCGGGGCAGTACGAGATCCACAGCCTCGCGAACGGCCCTGTCTCCTTCGTGGAGCCCATGGGCGAGCCACTCGACGTGCACGAGCTGCAGCTCCTGCCGAACGGCGACTACCTCGTCCTCAGCGATCCGGTCGTCAGCGGAGTCGACCTGACCGGGCTCTCTTCGTTCGGGCCCAACGAGTGGGAGATCGGGTGCAACGTGCAGGAGGTGACTCCGGCCGGTGCGGTCGTGTGGCAATGGGACGCCGACGACCACTTCGACCCGGTGAAGGACTGCACCTACCCGGTGGTCGAGGGCGTCGAGAACATCACGGCGGTCGACCCGTACCACTGCAACTCGATCGACGTCGATCCAAGCGGGGACCTCCTCATCTCCTCGCGGCACATGGACTCGGTCTTCCTCGTCTCCAAGGCGACCGGCAACGTCGTCTGGAAGATGGGCGGGGCCACGTACACGAAGGACGGAGCCGTCTACCTCGCCGTCACCGACGATCCCCAGGGCGCGTTCTACCGGCAGCACGACGCGCGCTTCCTCGGCAACGGCCAGATCTCGCTCTTCGACGACGCCACCGACGCGCCCGGGCCCGCGCGCGGGGTCGTCTACTCGTACGACCCGAGCGCGGGTACGGCGAGCTTCGTCTGGCAGTACACGGGCACCGTCACCTCGGCGGCGATGGGTAGCTTCCGCGTCCTGGCCGACGGCTCGCGCATCATCGGCTGGGGCGAAGGGGGCGAGCCCCAGCTGGCCTTCACCGAGGTGGACGCCAGCGGCAACGACCT
>JBEKGQ010000291.1:0-8383 GCA_050012715.1 Polyangiaceae bacterium | reverse complement strand
CCTTGCTCGCGTCCGCTGGCGGGTAAGGCGCCTATGAACGCCGCGACAAGACTGTGCAGGCCTGGGCGAACCCCTCGCTAACGCTCGGGGTTCCATGCGTGGCGGTGCGTGGCCTGCGTGGCGGTCCGTGGCCTGCATGGCCGTGCGTGGCGTAGATGGCAGCTACACGGCGGTCTTGTCGATCCCGTACTTCCGCAAGTAGGCCCGCACGTGGTGCCGCTCCATCCCGCTCTGCCGGGCCATCTCGCTCACGTTGCCCTTGCTCCGCTTCGCAAGGCTCGTGAAGTAGTCCCGCTCGAACGCCGCGATGGCCGTCCGCTTCGCCTCGCTGAACCCCGACTCGTCGCCCTCTCCCCCCACCCCGCGCGGCGGATCGATCCGCGCCTCGTCGCGCGCCAGCGTCAGCACGTCGTCGATCGCCCCCGGCTCGTCCGCCAGCGTCGCCGCGACGCTCGCCACGTTCACGAGCTCCCGCACGTTGCCCGGCCAGTCGTGCGACGCCATCCGCCGCTCGATCCACGCCAGCACCGTCGCCACGTGCTGCGGCTTCCCGACCCGCTGGCACACGTCCTCCACCAGCAGCGGCAAGTCCGACAGCCGCTCGCGGAGCGCCGGCAGCTCCACCCGCACCTGCGCGATGCGGAAGAACAGATCGCTCCGGAACCGCCCCGCGTTCATCTCCGCCCCGAGATCGCGCCGCGTCGCCGCCACCACGCGCACCTCGATCGGCTCGAACGTGTTCCCGCCGACCCGCTTCACCTGCTTCTCGCTCAGCGCGCGCAGCAGCTTCGGCTGCAGCTCCACCGGCAGCTCCCCCAGCTCGTCGAGAAACAGCGTCCCCCCGTCGGCCTCCGCCAGCGCGCCCTTGCGCCGCTCGGTCGCCCCCGTGAACGACCCCTTCTCGTGCCCGAAGAGAATGCTCTCGGCCAGCGTCGGCGGGATGCTCCCGCAGTCCACCACCACGAACGCCCCCGCCTTCTGGTCGCTCGCGTCGTGGATCGCCTTCGCGACCAGCTCCTTGCCCGTCCCCGTCTCCCCGAGCAAGAGCACCGACAGCGGCGTGTTCGACACCTTCTCCAGGATCCCGAAGACGCGGCGCATCTTCGGGCTGTTGCCCACCAGCGGACCGAAGCGATCCGAGTACCCCACCTCGACCCGGCGCTTGGCCTGCGGCTCGATGTGGACCCGCGACTGACCGACCGTGAGGTCGCTCGGCGTCGTCACGATCGCCTCGCGCACGCGGACCGCGCCGAGGAACGTCCCGTTCGTGCTCCCGAGGTCCTTCACGAGGATCCCCTCGCCCAGCGCGCGGAGCTCGCAGTGGAACGCGCTCACCTCCTGGTCGGCGAGCACGACGCCGGCCCCCGGATCGCGCCCGATGACGAGCGGATCCACGTCGATGGTGAACTGCCCCCCCTCGGTCGTCTTCGCGACGCCGCCGGACACGAACCAATGCAGGACCCTCGCGCGCGTCTCGGTCATCGGACGATCCCGACTCGCCTAGTGTACGCCGGTCGTGTGGGCGCCGGCCGCGGCCGGTTCCGCGTAGATCTGCAGCGGCTCGAGCAGCGCGAGCTGGTCACGGTTGATGCCCACGCCGCGGTCGGAGAACCAGAGGTCGTTCTCGGCCAGCTGCGAGCGGACCTGGCCGATGAAGAGGATCGGCTCCGCGGTGCGCGTGTAGCCGAGCTGCACGAGCGCCGACTTCGGCCACTCGCCCCCGTCGAACGAGAGCGCCTTCCGCAGCATGTAGAACCCCTCGGCCGGGAGCTTCACCAGGCTGTCGGCCCACGAGAGGCCCCGGAACGGGATCCCCGCGCCGTGGAAGTGCCACCGGTTGAGGATGTTGTGCTCGGGCGGGATGACGACCGGCAGCCCCGAGTCGGAGTGGTTGTGGAAGTAGACGAGCAGGCCGGAGGGGACCGCCGCCTCGTGGTCGGGCAAGGGCTTCGTGGTCCGGTAGAGGCCACACTCGGGCAGGAGGTTCTTGGGGGTCGCCATCGCCCGGCTGGATTAGCACGAGCAGGCTCTTTCGCGGAGACGAGGCGTCCCCCCGAGGGTCCTTCTCAGCGAAACTCGATGCCGGCCACGACCCCATCCGGCTCCTCCTGCACCCACACGACGCGGCCGATCAGCGGCGCCGCCGAGTCCTCCCCCGTGCTGAGGGTGACCTCGAACTCGCTCCCGAGCTCCACCTTCTCCTCGAGGATCACGCGGACGCCGCCCCGGCTGACGTTGAGCGCCCACCCCTCGAGGAGGGCGCCGGACTTGGCCTTGAGCGTCACCCGGGAGCTCACGTCGTGGCGCGCTGCGCCGCGGCGGGTGGCGTGAACGTCGTCCTCCCCCACGGGGAGGCCCGTCGACGGGGTCAGGCTGCGGCGGTTCTTGGCGTCGACCAAAGGGGGGTAAGAGGCATCATACCGCCAACGCCCCTTGACGTGCACGCTCGCCGCGAAGAAGCTGGAAACCCGTCCCTTACCCCGATGCCGGAGTCCCCTCCCCCGAACACGTCGCGCATCAAGAAGGCGCTGCTCGATGCTGGTTTCGAGGTCTTCCGTGCCCGCGGCGAAGAGATCGTCATCGCGGAGCGACCGCGGGAGAACCTCATCATGGACTCGGGGGTGCGGCTGAGGCTGGGTGATCCGGCGGACGCGACCCTCGAGGTGCGGGTCGTCCTGCGGGTGCACAAGACGGACTTTCCGGGCGACGAGGAAGCGCACCTCTTCGACCGCGTGCGCAAGCTCGCCGAGCGGGCGGTCTCCGAGGGGGGCTTCGCCGAGGTCGGCACTGCCGTGACGCGCGTGCCCGACCCGGGCGACGCCGAGCGGACGCTCGACACGCACTACGAGATCACCTACGCGAAGCGGGCCTCCCAGCTGGACGACGCGGTGGTCGAGCTCAAGTACGCGCTGGGCCTCGAAAAGCGCGTGTAGCCGCGTCGGGGAGGGCGGCCTCGCCCCCGGAACCCCGGCCGTGACTAGGCCAGGGGGCCGTGATACAGCGGGCGTCCCTTCCATGCTCGACGTCTTCCGACAACGCGGCCTGTCCAACGTCATCTACGGCGCCATCATCGTCGCCACGATCTTCGCGTTCGTCGTCACGTTCCGCCCGCAGGCCCAGAACAAGACCGCATCGCTCAGCGAGGCGTGCGCGGCGCGCGTCCGCGGCCGGTGCATCGACCCGAAGGACCTCTCGTCCGCCTGGCGCATGCTGATGCCGGCGGGCCGCTCCGCGGCGTCGCGGAAGATGAACATGAAGAAGATCGCCCTCGACGGCCTCGTCGAGCGCGAGCTGCTCGACGACGAGGCCAAGCGCCTGGGCATCGGCCTGACCGACAAGGAGCTGACCGACGAGCTCTACGCCGGCTACGTGCGCGTCAGCGTCCCGGCGGCGGACCCGAAGGTCGCGGCGCAGGTGCTCGGCGAGATGTACCAGGGCTACGCGCGGGCGGGCGAGGTGTCCCAAGAGGTGGCGCAGGCGCACTTCAACGACCGCGACACCGCCATCCCGGTCGAGTTCCGCGACCCGAAGACGAAGCTCTTCGACATGAAGGTGTACGACCGCAAGGTGCGGAACATGAGCAACCGCTCGACCACCGAGTTCCGCGAGCAGCAGGGGCGCGAGCTCCTGGCCGCGAAGGTGCGCGACGCGGTCCGCGATCCCATCCGCATCAGCGACACCGAGGCGTGGGAGGAGTACGAGCGCCAGAAGAGCACCGCGATGGTCACGTACATCCCGGTGAAGCAGTCGTGGATCAAGCGCTGGGCGATCGACGTCACCCAGGGCGACATCGACTTCTACCTGAAGGACAACCCCAAGGCGCTCGACAAGCCGATCGAGGATCGCCAGAAGGACGACGCGCCGGTCGCGGGCCACATCCGCCACATCCTCGTGAAGCTGCCGTACGGCGCGACGGACGAGGAGAAGGCGGCCGCGCTGGCGAAGCTCTCGTGGGCCGCCGCGCGCATCAAGGCCGGCGAGCCGTTCGCCGAGGTCGCGCGGGAGATCTCGGACGACACCGGGAGCGCCAAGCAGGGCGGTGACCTCCCAGACAAGGGGAACAGCCAGGGACCCGCGTTCAAGGCGGCGGCCGATGCGCTGAAGCCCGGCGAGGTGACGCCGGGCGCCGTGGAGACGCAGTTCGGGTACCACTACATCGAGAAGGACGACCCGGCGAAGGCGGCCGAGGTCGCCGAGAAGGTCAAGCGCTCGGTCTCGCGCGACGTGGTGGGGAAGACCAAGGAGGCGGATCTCGCCGCGGCGGTCGCGAAGAAGCTCGAGGAGTCGATCCGGGGCGGCAAGCCGGTGGAGGACGCGATGAAGGACATCGCCGCGCCCTACGTCCGCGCGCAGAAGGTCGAGACGCTGAAGGTGCTCCAGGCACCCCCTCCCGTCGAAACGAAGCAGCCGGTGGCGACGGCGACGTTCGACGCGAGCAACGACGGCGATCGCCCGCAGACGGAGACGTCGAGCGCGTTCAACCGCGGCGGCGACGCGTTTCCCTTCGGGCTGATGCCCGACACCGAGGCGGGCCTGAAGGCGTTCGCCTTCGGCGGCAAGGAGGGGGACGTGCTCGAGGCGCCGCTCCCCGCGCCGGATGGCTTCTACGTCATCATCCTGAAGCAGCACAAGCTGGCGACGAAGGACGACTACGCGAAGGATCGCGAGAGCTTCGTGCAGGATCTGCTGCGCGCCAAGCGCGACGAGGCGATGAGCCTCTACGTCAAGCACCTGCGCGAGGTCGCGAAGGACGACGTCAAGATCGACGACTCCTACACGGCCGAGGCGAAGGTCGACGGGGGCAGCGCGCAGGACGACGAGGACGAATACTGAGCCGGGGGGCGCCCACGCTGCCGCTCATGTCCTCGGATTTCCAGCTCTCCACCCTGCCCAACGGGCTCCGCGTCGTCGTCGCGCCGCTGCCGAAGCTCCACCGGGCCAGCGTCGCCCTGTGGGCGCGTGTCGGCTCGCGCTTCGAGACGCGCGAGGAGAACGGGATCAGCCACTTCCTCGAGCACATGATCTACCGCGGCACGCGGCGCGTCCCCAGCGCGCACGCGGTGAACCTGGCCTTCGAGCGCCTGGGCGGCTCGCTCTACGCGTCGACCCAGGTCGACCACGGGATCTTCTCGGTGTCGCTCCCGCCGGAGTCGCTCGACGAAGCGACGACGCTCTTCGGCGAGGTGCTGACGCAGCCGGCCTTCCTCGACATCGACATCGAGCGGGGCATCGTCCTCGAGGAGATCCTCGAGGACGTCGACGACGAGGGCCGCCAGGTGGACGCCGACAACCTGTCGCGCGCGCTCATCTACCGCGACCATCCGCTCGGGTACACGATCACGGGCGGCGAGTCGCACGTGAGGTCGTTCGACGAGGCGGTCCTCCGGCGGTGGCACACGCAGCACTACACGGCGGACAACGCCGTCCTCGCCTTCTCCGGCGCGGTCGACGTGGACGCGGCCATGCGCCTGGCGGAGCGCGACTTCAGCAGCCTACGGCGGGGGGCGCGAACGGCGGGCGAAGCGCCGCAGCACACGCAGAAGAAACCGCGGCTCCAGATCGTCGAGAACGTCTCGAGCCAGACCGATCTCCGCGTGTGCCTGCGCGCGTTCTCCGAGGTGCACCCGCTGCGGCCCGCGCTCGACGTGCTGATGCGCCTCGTCGACGACGGGATGTCGACCCGTCTCTACCACCGCCTCTGCGACGCGCGCGGCCTCTGCTACGACGTGTCGGCCTCTTACGACGGCTACGAGGACGACGGGATCGTCGACGTGGCGGCGGGCGTCCAGCACATGCGCGCGGCGCAGGTGACGCGCGAGATCCTCGCGATGTTCGAGGAGCTGGCGCGCGAAGGCCCGACCGACGGCGAGCTCGAGAAGGCGCGGCGCCGGATCGCGTGGGACCTCCGCGCGATGCCCGACTCGGCCGAGGAGACGGGGGCGTTCTTCGCGTCGGGGCTTCTCTTCGATCGGTTCGCGACCCCCGCCGAGCACGTGGCGGAGCTGACGGCCGTAGGCGCGGACCAGGTGCGCGAGGCGGCGCGTGAGCTATGCCGGCCCGAGCGCCTCAACGTGGTGGCGGTGGGTCTCCTCGACGACGGGGAGGACGAGCGGCTGGGCGACGTGGTCAAGGGCTGGGCAGGAGCGGCGTGATGGCGACGGTTCGAGCGAGAGGCGCGGTCTGGTCGCTCGTCGTGAGCAGCCTGCTGATCGTGGCCTGCACGAGCAACCCGGAGGAGGACGAGGTCGCGCCGGCGTGCAACGGCGTGTCGCCGACGGGCATCCAGTACGACCAGCTGGCCGACGGAGGGTGCCTCGCCCACCCGGTCACGCTGCTCGGCTCGGGCGGCGAGGGCGACTCCTGCTCGGAGGCGACCGACTGCGCGCCCGCGAAGTGCACGTGCCCGGGGACGACGACGTGCGCCTGGGTGGCGGAGTGCTCGAACGGCAACTGCCTCGACGGCGACACCGCGTGCTGCCTGTACGGCCTTCAGTGCTCGCAGTAGGCGGTCACGGGCACATCATCAGCGACGGCACGTAGGCCCCCCCGTCGCGGATGGCGTCGCACGTGGGTACGCAGTGCTGCACGGACGGTGGGCAGGAGTCCCAGAAGTTGGTCGCCTCGTTCGCCGGCGGGCACTGCGGCGGAAGAACCCAGCAGGTCCCGTCGGCCATCGGCGAGCAATGGGTCGGGCCCATCCCCCCGAGCAGCGCGCAGAGCTGGCCCGCGGCGCACGTCACGCCGGACGGGCCGCCGCAGCTGGGGGTGCGGCACGGGTCGGGGGTCTCCGACTCGATGCTGTACTCCTGCCGCAGGCAATGGTTGAAGTACGTGATCCCGTCGCAGCCGCAGACCGGCTTCTCGCTGCTGTCGCACTCGGTGGGGGCGACCAGGCACGTGCCGGATGGATCGCCGCACGTGGTCTTGTCGCAGTAGGTCCCCGGCGGGCAGTCCACGATGCTCGCGCAGCGAGGCGGCGGAGGCGGCGCCGAGCCGTCGTCGCCCGACGGGAGCGTCGCCAGCGGCACGTCGGTGCTGGAGCAGGAGGCGACCACGCCCGCGAGGCACACCCCGACGACCGCCGGCAAGAGGAGCGCGGGCTTCACGGACCGACCCCCCGGGCGAACGCGGGCTGCCCCAGCGCGGTGAACGTGAAGCCAGCGAGGAGCGTCGGGCGGACGCGCCACGGCGCGACCAGCGGGTCCGGCGTCGGGCCGTTCTGGACGACGAACCGCGACGGCTCGAGATCGACGTCGCCGAGGGCCATGACGGTCAGTACCACGCTCGGGACGAGCCTCACGTGGGCCGCGGCGAAGGCGGTCAAGACGGGATCGGCCCGCGTCGCCTCGCCCCACAGCACCGAAGACGGCAGGACCGCCGAGGTGGACGATGCCCACAGGACGTCGACCCCGCCACCGCCGCCGCCCGCGAGCTCGAGCCAGGACGTGCGCACGACGTCGATGCCCCCGAGCGCCCGCAGGGCGAAGGCGCTCACGTGGCCGGTGACGTCGTCCACGGAGCCACCGAAGGGAAGGACGGCGCGCGCCGAGAGCGCCAGCGAGGGCCGCCAGCCACGGCGACCGGCGAGCGTCAGGTCCCCCCCGAGCTCGGCCACGGGACCGGTCCCGCTCGCGTAGAAGCCACCGCCCGCGAGCGTCGAGATGTCGAGGGCGACCGGCGGGGGAGCATGGGACGCGGGGGCCGAGTCTCGGACCGTCGGGACCACGAACGGGACAACCTGGGGCGGCGCATCCGGCTGGAGGCCGGGCGCGGACGCGGGGGCAGGCGCGGGCGCGGACGCAGGCGCGGGCGCGGACGCGGACGCGGGCGCGGACGCCAGGGGCGGCACCGCCGGAACGCCTCCCGAGGCCGACGCGGACGCGGAGGGAGCCACGCTGTCGCCAGGAGGCTCCGCGGTGACGCGCCCCTCGGGATCGCGGAAGAGCTGCGCCTCGACCCCGCTCTGGATGGCCTGGGCGAGCTCCTCGCGCGCGATCGACGCCGACGGATCACGCCGCACCCGGCGCTCCTTCGGCCCCTGCCGCCGCCCCTCGGTCACGATGAGGGCCTCCGCCGGCGAGCGCAGGTCGACCTCGACGCGCGCCACCCCCGAGCCGCGCGGAACGGCGGCGCCCTCCACCGGCGTCGCGACCGCGTGCGCCTCGAGCACCAGCCCGACGCGTCCCAGCAGATCGCGCACCGTGTCGAGCAACTCGAACGCCTCGTGGCCCCCCCCGACGACCACCATCTCGACCACCGGCGCGGTGGCCTTCGGGGCGTCGGCGGGCGCCGCCACGGCCTGCGCGCGGGCGAGCTGCGCCGCGGATGCGAGCAGCGGGACCAGCACGGCGACCCACGCGCACGGCCCGAGGCGCCGCATTTC
>JBEKGQ010000290.1:0-8402 GCA_050012715.1 Polyangiaceae bacterium | reverse complement strand
CCGCCCCCATCCACGACATCCTCGCCGAGAAGCCGGGCGGAACGCTGGTGGAGGTGGTGACGGATCTCGCGCTCGCGGCGCGGGGCCTGTCGCCGGCGGCGCTGCCCGATGCGGGGGGCGGGCCCGACGAGCAGGCGCTGCTCGGCGCAGGCTTCTACGTCGTGGCGGTGGTGAAGCTCGCGCTGAAGCTCGTCACGCTCGGCGTGGGTGCGCGTCTCCTCGCCGTCATGCTGCGGAAGAATCGCCCGGAGGTGACGGCGCTCGGCACCGGCGCGTTGCTCGTCCTGTCCGCCACCCTCGGCGCGCCCAAGTTCGAGCCGTGGTACTTGCTGCCGGCGCTCCCGTTCTTCGGCCTCTCGTGCACCGGCCCGTGGCGCCGCTGGTTGACGACCGCGATCGCGCTCGGCGTCCTCCCGACGTTCGCGAACGTGCTCCCGAGCGCGTCGCCGATCGTGCCGGTCTGGGGCGTCATCAGCACCGGCGCGAACGTCGCCTGGTTCCTGGCGATGTTCCGGGGGCGGTACCTCGGCTCCCTCGACGACGCGCGCGGCGTCTCCCCCACGGTGGCCGGTGCCTGAAGTGCCGTCGACGGAGCCGGACGCGCCGGAGGCGTGGTCGCGGCGCCACGCGCTCGTCTTCGCGGCGACGCTGGCCGTGCTCGGCCTTCTCCCGTGGACGGTGGCGCACTGGCCGTCGCAGGACGGGCAGAACCACCTCGCGGTGGCGCACGTGCTCATGCACTACGGCGATCCCGGCTCGCCGTTTCCCCGGTACGTCGACATCGAGACCGGCTTCCGCCCGTCGACGGCCATCTACGGGATCCTCACGTGGCTCGGGCGCGCGATGCCGCTGCAGACCGCCGAGAAGCTGCTGGTCTCCATCGCCATCGTCCTCATCCCGTCGTCGCTCCTGCTGCTGGTGCGGCGGGCGCTGCCGGGGCGGAGCGTGAACGTCTTGCTCGCGCTCCCCTTCGCGGTGGGGTGGGCGTTCGCCATGGGGTTCCTGAGCTTCCTCCTCGCGCTGGGGCTCGGGCTCCTGACGCTGGCGCTCGCGTGGGACGCGCCGCCGGACCCGCCCGGAGCGCCGCCGCTCGGTCTTCGCCATGCGCTGGCGGCGGCGACGTACTTCGCCTGCGTCTGGTTTCACCCCGTGGCGGCGATGATCACCGGCCTCTGCTTTCTCCTCCTCGCCGGGAGCCGCCTTCGCACCGCCGCGGCGTGGCTCCGCATCGCGGCGGTGGTGACGCCGGGGGCGCTCTTCCTGGTCGTCTCGTACGCGCTGGCCCACCCCGCGCCCCAGAGCTCCGCGGTGCCGACGGAGACGTCGTTCTCCGATCCGCTGACGCTCATCGGCGGCCTCTTCGAGTATCACCTCGCGTACACGCCGCTCGAGCTCGTGCCGCGGCTCGTGGCCCTCGTCCTCCTTGTTCGCTTCGGGTACCGCGGCGTCCGGGCGTACTCTCCGTGGGGCGCCACCGTCGAGGCGGGCGTCGCGCGCATCGTCCTCCTCTTTCTCGTCCTCTACTGCGTGACGCCCCACGCTCTCCACGGCTGGTACTACTCGTCGACGCGGTTCCTCCTCTTCGCGTCCGCGCTGCTGCCGGCGGTCGCCGAGTTTCCGGCGCGCATCGGGCGCCGGCTCCTCGTGCTCGCTCCGGCGCTCACCGCCGCGGTGCTCGCGGTCCAGTGGCCGGACATCCACCGGACGAGCCAGGTGATGCAGGACATCCTCGACGCCGGCGAGTCGATCCCGCGGGACTCCAAGATCGTGCCCATGGACTTCACCGCGCGCCTGCTCGGTCCGCAGCCGCTCGGTCACTCCTGGGCGGAGCTCGTCATCGAGCGCGACGCCATGGCCTCGCAGCTCTTCGCGGCAGGGAAGCCGCGCATGGGCGGCGAGCGCTTTCGCACCCTGACGTTCCACCCCGGGCTGCTCGACGAGGCCACCGGGGACCTGCCGTGGTCGACCTACGAGACTTGGTACGACGTCGTGCGCAAGTGCGGCTCGGACAAGGTGCTCGCGTTCCTCGCCTTCGGCGCTGCGGGCGACTGCGCGACGCTCCTCGCTGAGCGCAAGGCGACGCTCGACGAGGTCCTCGACCGGTACGACTACGTGCTCATGCTGGGCCCTCCCGGCTACGCGAAGGACCTCATCGCCTCGCGCGTGGAGCTTCTGGTCCAGAAGGGGGAGGCCTTCGTGTACCGCGTCACCAAGGCCAGGGGCGCTCGTACTCCTTGAGCCACTGACGCGTCCACCGCACGCGCCAGTCGTTCTCGCCCTCGGGATCGAGGCGCTTGGCCTCGTCGAGCTGGTCGTCGGCGGCGCCCCACATGCCATGGGTGAGATCGTAGTAGGCCTTCGCGCGGTGCTCCTCGGCGCGCGGGTAAAGCTCGCGCCGGCGAACCTCGACGCCCGACGACGCGAGCGCCGCGCGGTCGAGCCGCCCCGCGGCGTGGCGGTACGCGTAGGCGAAGACGACCTTCGGCCGGAACGCCTCGACGCACTCGGTCGCCTCGGCGGGCGTCATCGCGTAGGGCACGTTCAGGCTCACGAAGGCGGCGTCGATGTTCGCGAGGGCGCGCACCTCCGGCGTGCACTCCGTGTCACCGGAGACGTAGACGCGCGTGCCGTCGAAGTCGACCACGTAGCCGACGGCCTGGCCGCGCTCGTGATAGCGAAGCCCCGGGCCGGGCCCGCGCGCTCCGTAGGCAGGCACCACGTCGACCGTCACCCCGCCGGCGAGCGTACGGCGGTCGCCCTCGTGGACCACGACGTCGAGCGGCACGCGAGCGTTCGCCGCGGCCGGACCCACGACGACCATCCCGGGCTGGCGGAGCGCCGCGAGCGCGATCGGATCGAAGTGATCGTAGTGAGCGTCGGTCACGAGGACGACGTCGGCGCGCGGCAGCGCCGCGTCGTTCACGGCGGGGGCCTCCGGGTCGACGTAGATGGCGCGCCCGTGCCAGAGGAAGAGCAACGCCGCGTGCTCGAGCGGGACCACCGCGAGCTCGCCCGACCGCGTCGCGAAGCGATCGGTCACCCGCGCGCTCGCCGCGACGTCCGCCGGCGAGCCCGCGGGGAGGGGCGCGGCGTCGAACTCGTGCTTCAGGGGCTCGCTGCAACCGGCGCAGGCCACGAGCGCGAGGACTCCGGGAACGGTGCGCACGCGCCTCATGACCGCTCGCTCGCGTCCTCGCACACGCCCGCGCCCACGCTCGCGCCCACGCTCGCGTCCGCGCACGCGCCCCCTCGCGTCGCTCGCAGCGTCACCGCGATGGCCAGAAGCGTCAGGGCGCAGATGGCGACGCCGAGCCAGAACCGCGGCGGCTGGTAGCGAAAGACGACCCCTTGCGCGGGGCCCGTGACGACCGTGGCCACCGCGTCGTGCCAGTTGATCGCGGGGGCCCCGTCCGCGCTCCACCCCGGGTCCCAGTTCTGGTTGAGCACCACGTGGTCGCCGGCGGCCACGCCGTCCAGGCGAACGCGCACCTCGTTGGGCGAGAACGACGTCACCGTCGCAGCGGCCGGCGCGCGCTCGACGACGTACGCTTCGCCGCGGTAGTCCGGGTCGTTGTCGGCGTAGGCGCCCACGCCGGGCATGCGGCCTTCGGGGTCGCGGTGCAGGTAGTGGATCCCGTTGTCGGTGTCGCAGTCGAGGGTGCCCTCGTTGCGGAGCACGGCCGGGAGCGTACTCACGTCCCACAGCCCCGCCGCGTAGTCGGCCTCCGGCGGGAGACGGTGCACCATGTGGAACGCGCCGACGGTGGCGGGAGCGACCGGCACCGGGTTGACGAAGGACTCCGCGATGGGCTCGCGCGCGACGCTGCCCATGTCGATCGCGAGGGCGAGCGCGGCGAAGCCCAGGAGCGCCTCGAGGCCGGGCCGTCGGGCGCCCGCGCGCTTCAGCCAGCGGTCGAGCCCCGAGGCCGCGCAGCAAGCGAGCACGGTGACCGACGTGTAGAGCCAGCGCCCCGGGACGTGCTGCGACTTGAAGAGCGGGAGCAGATGCAGGATTCGCCACGGCGTGATGGGGTGCGGGCCCGCCAGCGCCACGAAGGAGAACATGATGAGCCCGGCCCACTTGAGCGCGTGCTCCCGCGGCCCGCGGCTGGCGACGATGGCGGCGATGAGGCCGATGAGGGCGGGCCACCCGAGGTAGAGCCCCCACTCGTGCCACATCGCGCCGCTCACGAAGTCGCCGACCGCCGCGTAGTCGCCGACTCGCCGCGTGAAGATGGCCGGGATGTACTGCGGCCAGATCGCCTCGTCGGACTTGATGATGCGCGGGAACCGCTGGAGCGAGACGAGGAGCGGTAGCAGCTTCGGCGCCGACAGCCCCCCCGCGACCGCGCCGAACCCGGCCACCGCGTAGAGCGGGCGCAGGCGCCGCGAGCTCTTGGCCATGAAGACGCCGAACACCGCGACCGCGAACGCCGTGTGGGGGACCGGGTAGATCCCGTCGCCGTAGACCATGAGCGCGAGGCACGCGCCGGCCACGATGACGTCGCGAACGGCGTCCCGCCGCGACGTCCGCGCGTCGATCGCGCGGTCGAAGAGGAAGAGGATCCACGGCAGGAGCGCGAAGAGGAGGTGCCACGTGTGCCCCGCGCCGATCTGCATCGCCCAGCGGCTGTTGACGACGGTGACGACGGTGAAGATCGACTGCACCGCGCGGCTCTGCGTGAACCGCGACGAGAGCTTCCACGCGCCGAGCGCGCCGACGATGGCCGAGACGATGATCTCGATGCGAATGGCGATCGGCAGCGGCGTGAGCAGGTAGACCGGCAGCCACGGCGAGACGACGATCGGCGCGCTCTCGAGCGAGCCCCAGCCCGGATGGCCGCCGCACGTGAAGGGATCCCAGAACGGAAACTGCCCGTAGCGGGCGATCGTCTGCACGACGACCTCGCGCTGCGTGTTCATCTGATCCCAGTTGTGCTGCCCGAGCGTCCACAGATGGATGAGGAGCGGGGACACGACCCACAGGATCATGAAGGGGACCGCCACGACCGCGGCGGCGCGGCCGAGCTTCACGAGCGCTGCAGGAGGGGACTCCGCGAAGGCGAGGACGCCTTGCTTGAAGGACTGCAGGCCCAAGACGGCGGGAGGCTGCCACACCGGCGCGACCCAGCGCAAGCCGCTGCCCCGGCCTCGGCCAGGACGCGCGGCCGCGCGATCTCACCCCTTGTACGGCAGGATGTCCTTCGACCCCTGGGCGCGGTCGTGGATCGAGTTGACGGCGTCCATCGCCGAGTCGCGGAGCTGCTCGTCGATGAGCGACTGCGGCGCCGGGAGGCCCGGACGCAGGAGGATGTCGAACTTCAGCACCGTCCACCCCTCGCCGGCCGAGTGCACCGTCCACACCGCGGTGCAGTCGTCGATGTTGCCCTTGCCGTGCACCATGTGGCCCTCGAGGACCTCTCCGGTCGCCGGCTCGTTGCGCATCGGCGCGAAGCGCGTGACGTTCCAGAACTTGATCGTGTTGTTCATGACGCCCATCTGGAGATAGACGTCGGTCGACCCATCCGCGCCGTGCGCGACGACGCGCGAGGTGGTGATGCTCTCGGCGAGCTCCTTGTAGTGCGCGAAGTCCTGGACGAGCTGGCGCACCTTTTCCGCCGGCGCGTGCACGAGCGTCTCCGCATGGCCGAAGCGCTCGTTCTTGCCGGGGGGGACCCAGTTCCACTTGAGGGAGCGCCCGGCCGACGAGATGCGCATCGCGTCCTGATCGGGGGCCGGAGCGTCGGCGTGGACGGGAGACGTGATGGCGAGCGCGCCGAGCGCGAAGAGCGAGGCCGCCAAGCGAGAGCAGGCGATGCGGAAGGTGCTCATGGGTGACTTGCAACGCATACGACGTGCCCCGCTGGATCCTTCCCGCCGGGCACGCCGCAAGGCCCGACGGCCGCGTCGTAAGATCGCGCGGCGGCTCGCCCAAAGCCGCGTCCCTGCTCATCGAAACCGTGTGCCTCGGATTCACACGTGCCCCGCGCGCACACGTTGTGCCCCCCCCACAGAGCAAGCAGCTGTCGCGATCCCGACGCCCTCGAAAGTCCGCAGCAAACTTCTTCGGCCCTGCATCGGAGGGTGCTAGACACGCTGGCTCGCGCATTGCCTAGGCCGGCCCCGTGCTTCTCCTTCGCGGGATGACTTCGACTCGAGCATGACCACGAACTATTCCGACGAGTCGAGCCCTTTGCTCGACGTGCACGTCCTGCCGGCCGATGGCCGTGCGGATGCGCGTGCGGTCCCGAGCTTCCGCGTGCTCGCGCTCGCGTGGGTGGCGGTGGCGACGCTCGTGCGGCTGGTGTTCGTCGCGCCGCTCCCGCTGGGCAACGGCGAGGCCTACTACGCTTCGTGGTCGCGGTTCCTCGACTGGAGCTACTACGACCACCCCCCGATGGTCGCGTGGATGGTGCGCGCGACGACGCTGTTCGGTGTGTCGCCCGCCGCGGTTCGCCTCGGGCCGATCCTCGCGGCGGGCGCGTTCGGTCTGCTCTTCTACCGCCTCGCCGAGCGCCTGTTCCGGCCGCGCGCCGCGTTCCTGGCGCTGGTGCTCGTCACCGCGCTGCCGGTGTTCCTGGGGTCGAGCTTCGTGCTGAACCCCGAGGCGCCGCTCGCGCCGCTCTGGGTGGGCTTCCTCGTCGTCCTCGAGGGGATGCGCAAGCGCGACGGGTGGTGGCGCCCGCTCCTCGCCGGGGTGCTCCTCGGCTTCGCGTTCCTCTCGAAGTACACCGCGGTCCTGCTGGTCCCGGCGGCGCTCCTCTACGTCGCCTCGTCGGCCCCCACGCGCCGCTGGCTGCGCCGGCCGTCCTTCTACGCGGGGGGGGCCGTGGCGCTCGTCCTCGCGCTCCCGGTGCTCCTCTGGAACCAGGCGCGCGGCTGGCCGTCGCTCCAGCTCCACCTGGTCGAGCGCGCCGCGGCGGGCCTCCCGGTCGCGGGCGAGAACCGCATCAACCAGCTCGTCGCGGTGTCGTCCACCAGCGGCTCGGGCCTCCTCGAGGGCTTCGCGCGCGTCCTCGTCGGCCAGCTGATGTCGTACTCGCCGCTCCTGGCCCCGCTGCTCGTGATGGCGCTCGTCCGTTCCCTGCGACGCTCGCGTCGCGATGACCGTGACCTCTTCGTCACAGCCTTCAGCTGGCCGGTCCTCCTGCCCCTCCTCATCGCCATGACGCGGCTGCCGGATGCCGAGCAGCACTGGACGATGATGGCGGTCGTGCCGGGGGTCCTCGCCGCCGGCCACTACGCCGACGAGGCGTGGGAGAGGTCGAAGCGGCTCCGGGCGATCGCCGTGGCCGGAATCGCCCTGAGCGGCGCGGCCTTCCTCCTCGGCAACGTCCACGCGCGCTCGACCCTCTTGCTGCGCCTCATCCCGGCCGACCACTACGACGCGCGCGCCGACATGATCAACGAGCTCGTGGGGTGGGACGACGTGCGGGCCAGCGTGCTCCGTGCCGCGAGCGCCGCTCCCGGCAAAGTCGTCCTCGCGAGCAACCACTACTCGATGTGCGGCCGGATGATGTTCGAGCTGGGCGACTCGCCGGCGGTCTACTGCCCCACGGCGCGCCGCTCCGCGTTCGACTTCTTCGACCGGCGCGATCCACCGGCAGACGCCACCGTCATCGCGCTGACCAACGACATCCACGGGGACATGCCGGTGGGCCTCGAGAACCGCGCCTGCGTGCTCGACGACACGGTCGACATCGAGCGGGGCGGCCGCCACGTGGCTCGCTACTTCGTGCATTCGTGCCCCCCGGCGCCCTCCGACTCCGAGCGGCGCGCCTCTCGCGACTGAGGCCGGCGAACCCGTCTAGACTGCGGCCTCCGTGCTTAAGGAGCTCGTCGAGCGTCTGAGCGACCTGCAGATACGGCGTCCGTGGACGCCGCTTCTGTTCGTCGCGCTCGTGACCGCGTTCTTCGGGTACTTCGCGGCGAAGCTCGAGCTCTGGACCCGCTACGACCAGCTCCTGCCGGAGAACGCGCCCAGCGTCGTGGAGCTCCACCGCGTCGAGGCACGGACGGCCAGCGCGCAGACGGTGATGATCCTCGTCGAGGGCGCCGATCGCATGACGCTGCGGGCGTTCGGCGACGCGCTCGTCCCCGCGCTCCTCGCCATCGGTCCGGACGTCGTGTCCAGCGCCGAGGACGGGACGCAGCAGGCGCGGGCCTTTCTCCTGCCGCGGGCCGGCCTCTTCCTCGAGAAGAGTGAGCTCGACAAGCTCCACGACGACGTCTTCGCCCGCTGGGACTACGAGGTGGCGAAGGAAGCCGACCAGCTCCTGGACGACAACGGTCCGCCGGTGACCGTCGACGACATCGAAAAGCGGTTCAAGAAGAACGACAAGTCGGGTGACTCGGGCGGCGACGACAAGCGGGAGGGCTACTACGAGAAGAAGGACGGCACG
>JBEKGQ010000289.1:0-8410 GCA_050012715.1 Polyangiaceae bacterium | reverse complement strand
GCACCGGGGCCCGTTCCGCGTCCTGCTCGCCGAGGACGACCCGGACATGCGGAGCGTCGTCGCCGATGCGCTGCGCGGCGACGGCTACGATGTGGTCGAGCTCGCCGACGGAGGCCGCCTCCTCGTCTACATCGCCGCCCGCCTCAAGGACGGCACCGGGGGCGACTCGCTGGATCTCATCGTGTCGGACATTCGCATGCCGATCTGCACTGGCCTGCAGATCTTGTCGGCGCTCCGGGATGCGCACTGGCACACGCCGGTCATCCTGATGACCGCCTTCGGCGACGAGGCTACCCGACGACACGCCGAGAGCCTGTCGGCGGTGCTCTTCGACAAGCCGTTCGACGTCGACGACCTCCGGACCGCGGTCGCCAACCTGCTGCCTCGGGACCGGTCGACGGCTAACGCCCCGTTCGAGGGGCGCTCCGGGGGAGAGCCGTCCCGGGGGAGATAGGTCGACGCGCAGGCGTAGTTCTCGGCGATGGCCCTCGCCACTCCGTTCTCGCGCCGCCCCCTGATCCCTGCGCTGGTGGCCCTGTCGTTCGCCCTTCTGGGGCTCCTCGGCTGCAGCGGGGTGGTCGGCCACGGCGGGGGCAATGGCGGCGGCGGGACCGGAACGACGGACTCGGGCCCCGGCGTCGATGCCTCGTCATCGCCCGAGGGTTCCACCTCGCGCGAGGCCGGCCCCGGCTCGACGACGACCTGCGCCGCCCCCACCGCCTGCGGCACCAGCGGCGTCACGACGCAGGAGTGCACGGTGAGCACCGAGGCCGGTCAGTGCGCGCAGCTCCTCTACCGGACCAGCGACGGTCACGAGTTCACGTGCGCGAGCTGCACCTCCTGCACTTCGGCCCAGGAGCAGCTCTCGGCCTATTGCGCGCAGGCCGCACCCACGTCGAGCACCACCTGCGGCTCCGCCATGGCCTGCGGGGCGACGGGCGCGACGTACGAGCTGTGCACGACGACCGAGGGGGGAACCTGCACGAGCATGGCGTACAAGACGACCGCCGGGGGCACGTACGCCTGCGCGAGCTGCGAGGATTGCTCCGGAGCCCTCGCCGAGCTGACGGCCCAGTGCACGTCCACCTCGTGCACCGAGCCCTCCACCTGCACCGCATCGACGACCTACGACGTCTGCACGACGACGGACATCCAGGGCGACTGCACGGGGATGACCTACGAGACCAGCGACGGGAACAGCTACGCTTGCGCGAGCTGCACGGATTGCTCGGCCGCGGAGGCTTCGATCGCGGGCGTCTGCACCACGACTTCGTGCAGCGGCTCCACGGCCTGCGGTGCGGGCGGCGCAACGTACGAGACCTGCACGACCGAGGGAACCGGAGCGGCCTGCACGGCGGAGTATTATCTGGTGCCCTCGACCGGGGCGACGTTCGCGTGCTCGTCCTGCGCCAGCTGCACGACGGCGGCCTCGCAGCTGAGCGCGTACTGCGCCTCGATGACGACGACGGCGCGCGTGGTCCTCTTCGGCGGCCGGGACGCGCTCGCCACGACGGGGCTGAACGATACATGGACGTTCGACGGCACCTCCTGGGTCGAGCTGACGCCGTCGACCCCGCCATCCGCGCGCTACTGGTCCAGCGGGTCGACGCTCGACGGCGAGCTCGTGCTCTTCGGGGGCAACAACGGCACGGCCGCCGTCAGCGAGACGTGGGAGCTGAATGGCTCGGCGTGGGCCGAGCTCACGGCGGCCACCGTACCGACGCCGCGGGACAACCCGGCGATGGCGACACTCGGCAACGAGATCGTGCTCTTCGGCGGGTTCAACGGCACGGCCGAGCTCGGCGACACGTGGCTCTTCGACGGCGAGACGTGGACGGCGAGCACCGCGACGGGGCCATCCGCGAGGGCCGACCTGGCGATGGCGACCCTGGGGAACAAGGTGGTCATCTTCGGCGGCGACGACGCGACCGGCACCGAGCTCGACGACACGTGGACCTTCGACGGGACGACGTGGACCGAGATCACGGTCACGACACCACCGCCGGCCCGGAGCGGCTTCGCGATGACCTCTCTCGGGAGCAAGGTCGTGCTCTTCGGAGGATACGACGGCTCCGGATCGCTGAACGACACGTGGACCTTCGACGGGACGACCTGGACCGAGGTCACGGTGGCGACGCCTCCGGCCGCGCGGAACGGCCAGGCCATGGCTACCCTGGGCGGCACGCGCGCCGTCCTCTTCGGCGGCTACGACACGGCATCCCTGTCGGACACCTGGATCTTCGACGGCACGACCTGGACGCAGTCCGCGGCGACCGGACCGTCGGCGAGAAACAATCAGGTCATGGCGACGTTCCCCTAGCCGAGTCGCCAGCGAGGGTCCCGGGCGCTCGGCGCGCGGGTCGACTAGGATGGCGCGCATGATCTACGCGACGTTCTCCCAGATGAAGAAGCAGCTCGGGCAGCTCGACAAGTGGCTCGACATGGCGGCCGCCGACGCGAAGGCCCGCTCGTTCGATCCCGGCGTGTTCGCCGGCCTCCGCCTCGCCCCGGATCAGTTCGCGTTCGCGCGGCAGGTGCAGGCGGTGTGCGACGTCGCGAAGCTCGGCGCTTCTCGCCTCACGGGCAAGGACGCGCCGGCTCACCCCGACACCGAGCAGACCCTCGACGAGCTGCACGCGCGAGTGCGCTCGGTCCTCGCCTATCTCGACACGCTGTCCGCCAAGGACTTCGACGGGGCCGCCGAGCGTGTCGTCAGCCTACCGCGCTGGGAGGGCAAGGTGATGAGCGGCCACGACTACTTCCTCGAGCACGCCCTCCCGAACTTCTACTTCCACCTGACCCACGTGTACGCGATCCTCCGTCACAACGGCGTGGACGTCGGCAAGCGCGACTTCCTCGGGCCGCTGACGCTTCGCACGGCCTGACGCCACGACGGGCTCCGTCAGCCGCCGTTGCCGCCGAGCGAGACCCACTTGTGCATCAGATCGGTGCGGGCGATCTGCTTCGGATCGAAGACGACCCGCACCGTGTCCTGCCGCTCCGGCTCGACCTCGAGCACCCCCTGGACCGCGCGCAGGGACGCGGCGGCCTTCGGGCCACCGCGCAGGACGGCCATCTCCAGCGTGGCCTCGCACCCCGGGGCGTCGCCCGGCTTCGGGGCCGCGCACGCGTTCACGGTCGCGGCGGGCGGCGGCTCCGGTGCGGCGGCGCCGAAGCGCGCCGCGTAGGCGGCGTAGCCCTCGGCCGCGAGCCGGTCGACCGGTACGAACCGGAGCGACGCCGAGTTGATGCAGTAGCGCATGCCGGTCGGGGGCGGCCCGTCGTCGAAGACGTGACCCAGGTGCGAGTCCCCCACGGTGGAGCGCACCTCGGTGCGGACCATGCCCAGCGTCCCGTCGGAGCGCGAGACGACGTGGCCGTCCTCGATGGGACGGGTGAAGCTCGGCCAGCCCGTGCCCGACTCGAACTTGTCCGTCGAGCTGAAGAGCGGCTCGCCCGTCGCGACGTCGACGTAGATGCCGGCCTTGTGGTTGTCCCAGAACTCGTTGCGGAACGGGGGCTCGGTGGCCTCGTTCTGCGTCACCTCGAACTGGATCGGGGTGAGCTTCTGCTTCAGGTCGGCGCGGGAAGGCTTCGCGTAACTGGAGATCGGGACGGCGGGATGGGTGGTCGGCACGGGGGGATTGTCCTTCTGTGCGATGGGCGCGTCGAGACCGCGCGCCGGAGTGGAGGCCGTCTGGCAGCCTGCGCACACCAAGAACAGCAGCGACATCGTCCGGGACGCGTGCTTGCGGAAGGCCATGATGGAAAGAGTACGCACGCTCGCCAGGCCCGGTTTCGCAGGCGGGCTCGGCACCCAACGATGATAGCGGAGACGCGGGCGGTCCTGGTACGACATGCCCATGAATATCCCCGGCTTCACTCAGGTCCCCTGCCCTCGCTGCGGGCAGCCCGTCATGGTCGCGCAGGCGACCGGAACCGGCTTCTGTCGGTGTGGCAATCAGGTCACCTCGGGAGCGGCGCCCGGCGCCGCCCCGCCCGGAGCGGGCCCCGGCGCGATGCCGGGCATGGGGGGAATGCCCGGGATGCCGCGGATGAACTTCCCCCAGGTCGGCGCCGGAGGCTCTCCGAAGGCCAAGATCTTCGGCGCGGTGGCCGTCGCGGTCGTCCTCATCATCGGCGGCGGCGCCTGGAGCGCCTTCAAGACGGACATGTTCGGCGCCGGCGGCAAGGGCAACATCGGCTACGGGCAGCTCTCGATCGACCCGAAAAAACCCGACGGCGACGCCATGATGCTCTCGGTCGCCGGCCTCGCGACGAAGTGGAAGCGCGACGCGGTGTGGTGGGGCACGAACTACTTGGCGGTGCACCCGGACGGCACGGTGGACGTCGAGCAGGGAGCGACGGTCACCTACGCCTCGCTGAGCTCGGCGCAGAGCCTCGCGAAGTCGGTCAACAAGGACTCGCTGAAGGAGTTCTCGTTCGGACCGACGGGCGTCAACTTCAGCCGGATGACCGGCGTGCTCGATCCGACGAAGTGGGCCAACGCGAAGGCGCCCGAGCTGCCCCGCTGCACGATCAAGAAGCTCGCGCAGTCGCTCGCATCGAAGGGCCTGACCGGCAGCAAGACCGTACGCATCACGTACGATCAACAGTTCGCGTTCGCCGGCCCCGCCGAGCCGAGCTGGCGGGTCATCGGCGAGGATCCGAAGATGGACTCGTACTTCAGCATGGCGACGTGCGCGCAGACGAAGTGAGCGAGGTCACGCCCACGAGCGGCGTTCACGCGAGCTCGAGCACCCCGACCGCCGAATCCTCGAGGCTTCCGACGAAGAGGAGCCCGTCGTGCTCGCGCGCGCCGGTGACGTGAGCGACGTGACCGGATGGATCCTGGAGGTTTTGCACCACCGTTCCCCGTTCGTCGATGCCGAGGACGAACCCGTAGCGGCGCGGGCGGGGCTGGAGCCCCTCGGGGAGGGCCGCCACCACGCGCCTCAGCCCCGGGCGCGGCAGGAGCATGTCGAGCAGTCGATCCCGGGGCGCGGGTAGGGCGACCCAGAAGATCCCCTTGCCGTTCGAGGACACGTTGTCCGGGAACCCCGGCAGGTTCTCGATGAACGTGTCGACCGCCCCCGCCCGCGGTCCCTTCAGCCACAACCGCTTCAGGTCGTAGCTCCCCGTCTCGGCCACGACGACGAAGCTCTCGTCCTGGCTGAGGGCGACGCCGTTCGCGAAATAGAGACCCCCGAGCAGGAGGCGCGTCTCCTTCGTTCGACGGTCGTACGCGAAGAGCCGCCCGCGTGGCTGGTGCTCGAGCAGATCGCGCTTGTAGTCCTCGAACGAGTACTTGGTCGACGTGTCGCTGAAGTAGATCGTCCCGTCAGCGCCGACGGCCGCGTTGTTCGTGAACCGGAGCGGCTCGCCTTCGTAGGCGTCGACGAGCGTCTCCAGACGCCCCGACGCATCCAGCCGGAGCAACCCTCTCTGGGCATCACAGACGATGAGGCTCTCCCCGTCCGCGTCGCGCTCGAGGCCGAGCGGCCGACCGCCGGTGCGCGCGAGGACCGCGGGCTGACCGCCGCGGACGTCGGGGAACGCCAGAACCTCGCCGGTCACGAGGCCGGTGACGACCCGGCCCCGCCCGTCGACGACGACGTCCTCCGGACCGGCTCCCGGCGTCGTCCACCGAGTGGCGCGACCCAGGCGCGAGTTGCGCGCGTAGCGTCCCTCGAGGCGCGGCGGCGCAGGCGGCGTCCAGCGGGACGGCTCGAAGGCGACGCGCGGCACGAGAACGAGTCTACTTCGCGAGCATCATGACGGCGCCGGGGTTCGTGTTGACCCAGTAGATGGCGTTGGCGTCGACGGCGATGGCGTTCGGGCTGTGCTGGCCCGATGCGAGCACGAGGCCCTTGCCGCTGCACCCCGCGCTCGGACACTCGACGACGGTGTTCGCCGTGAAGTCGACCCAGTAGACGACGGAGCCCTGGACGGCGATGCCGTTCGGGCGCGTCGCGGCCGAGAGCGTCGTCGGGTTGTTTCCGCAGCCCCCGGCGATCGCGCAGCTGTCGATCGTGATCCCACCGAGGTCGCTCCAGTAGACGGTGGTGCTGTCGACGGCGATGGCCCAGGCGCTGAGCTGCCCCGTCGCGATCGCGGTCGGCGAGCCGCCACACCCGCCCAGGGCGCATCGCACGGGCCCCGCCTGCGCGGTCCAGTACGCGTTGTTGGAGTCGACCACGATGTCGCTACCGGTCGGGCCGAACGTCGTCGGCGTACAGGGGAGCGTCCCGGCGCACTTCATGACGCCTCCCAGCGCGGTCCAGAACACGTTCCCGTTGCTGGCGACGGCGATCGCGGTGGGCTCGTCCTGGCTCGTGGCGACCGTCGTCGGCGAGCCGCCGCAGCCGGTGCTCGGGCACGACATGACGCTGCCCAGGTTGGCGCCCGCGCCGTAGTTCACCCAGTAGACGACCCCCTGGCTCACCGCGATGCCGGTCGGGTTGGACTGGGCGCTGGCGAGGACGGTCGGGGTGTCGTTGCACCCGCCG
The DNA here is from genome assembly GCA_050012715.1 of Polyangiaceae bacterium. Classification (GTDB taxonomy): domain Bacteria; phylum Myxococcota_A; class Polyangia; order Polyangiales; family Polyangiaceae; genus Palsa-1150. Next base: position 1,901 of record JBEKGQ010000289.1, on the reverse strand, counting down.
ATGGCGCACGCGTTGACGGTGCCGGAGGCTACCTCGTCCACCCAGTAGACGTTCGTCCCGTCGATCGCGAGGTCGTAGGGGTTCTGCTGGTTCGAGACGAGAGCGAACGGCTGGCACGCGCCACCGACGCACGCGCCGCCGAGGCAGCTGTGGCCGCACGAGCCGCAGTTGAGGGGATCGGTCTGGAAATGCGCGCACGTCCCGCCGTCATTGCACAGGGTGCCGGTGCACGCGCACGCGGGAGAACCGGCCGGCGTCGTGCAATCCGGCGTCGGCTGCGCACAGAGCGAGGCGTCCCACTCCCCGGCCGCCCCGCACGTATCGATGCTGCCGACCGGCCCGCTCGCGCCGCCCGTGCCGCACTGGACGGTGCCCGGGTCGCACGCGCCGTAGCAGCTGCCCGCGTCGCAGAGGTACTGGCACGGGGTCCCCGCCTCCCAGAGACCGGTGCTGTCGCAGGTCTGCGGCGTGAGGGACACGCAGCGCGCGGTCGCCGGCACGCACGTCCCCGTGCAGCCGCCGTCCGCGCAGAGGAACGGGCACGCGGCCCCCGCCTCTTGCCAGAGGCCGCCGGACGCGCAGATCTCGGGCTGCTGGCCCTGGCACCGCGTGGAAGCGACCGGCGAGCACGCGTCGGCGTTCGCCTCGCTGCCTGCGTCCGCGCTCCCCTCGCCCGCACCGCCTTCGCTCGGGCGAGCATCGCCGCGGCCGTCCACCGCGACGTCCTCCCGGACGTCGACCGTCGCGTCGTCTCCCCCCGCGTCGTCCGGGGTCGGCACGTCCGTCGACCCGAGGATCACGCTGCAAGCGACCGCCGGTGCGACGAGCACCGCCGCGACGATGAACGAGGTTCGGCCCGACGGTCTCACCAGAACCTCGCCGAGAGCTCCATCGCGACCGAGCGGGGCCCGGCCTCCGGCACGACGACGATCCCGGTCACGGGCGCCGGATGCTTCGGCGCGGTGAGAAAGAGCAGGGCGCCGCTCGCGAGGAGCACGCCGCCCCCGATGAACGCCCACGTCGAGATCGTCGAGTCCGTCGCCAGGTTCGAGTGGTCGGTGAGCGCCGCCGCGTGATTCGTGCAGCTCGACGGGCTCGCGCACGCGCTCTGCTGCGCGCTCCAGTCCGACGAGGCTTTCAGCCCGAAGATGCTTCCCACCGCCACCCCGCCCAGACCGAGGGCCCCGACGCCGAGCGCGATCCACCGCTGCGGGCCCATGACGCGGGGCGGCTCGGCGACCGGCGGCTCGTCGGGGAGCGCCGGCGCGGGCTCGGTCGGCGAATCGGGCGCGGCCTTCGGGATCCGCCGCAGGACGATCCGCTCGCGACGATCCTTCTCCGCCTCCTTGAGCACGAGGGACTTGGTCACCGGCTCGAACCCGGCGGCCTCGAACGAGAAGGTGTGCGGACCCGGATCGACGGGGACGGCCGTGCCGTCGAGCTTTGCGGGGAAGGGCACGCCGTCGAGCTTCACCGTGACGTCGGTCAGGTCGTCACCGGCCCGGCTCTTCACGTCGAGGACGAGCGTGGGCTGCGCCTTCTGCACCTCGTCGAGCCGCGCCGCGCAGTCGCCGCGCACCATCACCGGGCAGGCCGGGTCGCTGCAGGCGAGGAGCGCCTGACGCGCCGCCTCGAGCTTGGATTCGCGCCGGAGCTTCTGCGCTTGCGAGTTGGCGTCGATGCACTGCTCCTTGGTGGGCGCCGCGCGGGCCGCCGTCGCGCAGAGAACGAGCGCCGCCACCGCGCACGCCGCGACGCGCGTGGAACCACGGATCACAGGCATTCCTTCTTGAAGATACGATCCCCTTGCGCGTTGAAGTAGTAGGGCGGATTGCAATCGGCCGCGGGCCGAGGCGCCGCTGGCGCCGCGGCCGTGGGCGCCGTGACGGGCCGCGGCGGTG
>JBEKGQ010000288.1:0-8415 GCA_050012715.1 Polyangiaceae bacterium | reverse complement strand
TTGCTGCCATGCTGCGAGGTCCGCCTTCTGTAGGGCGCGCGTGGATCTCACCGCACCGTACCGCTGCAGCAAGTGCGCCCCGAGGATCAGCTCCAGCTGATCGAGTGCAAGCACCGAAGCCCTACCGGTGCCGTCGAGCGAAGGGAGGATCGCCTTCGTGAGCTGGGCGAGCACGAGATCCTCTTCGAGGACCGAGAGCCGAAACTCGCGGACCTTCTCGTACCCGAGATCAGCCGCCTGTTCGTCCATGGGGCCACGCGGAACATGAAAGTGGACGAAGTCGAAAGCGCTTCCCGCCCAGCATCCTGGCCCGGCGGAGACATCGAGCACATTCGAACGGAAGGCTTCGACGTCGCGGGAGGCGATCGCCTTGCCGTCGGCCCATAGCCCATAGGCGCCGGCGGGAAGGGGACATAGCGGCACGGAAACCAGGAGGGCGCGGGCGGCCGATGACTTGTAGATGCTATCCTGCAGGCCCCGCGTGGAATCCAATCGCGTCACGGTGAAGTGATCCTCGCTGTGCCAGCGCGAAGGCAGGGGCGTCTGCGGGCCGACACGAACATAGACGGCAACGGGGTCGAGCCTCTGGGTCGTCTCGTCCATCCCCGCACTGTACCGCGAGGGTCCGCTCGCTTCACGGCACCCGTCTTGCGGAGGGTCTCGGGAGGGTCGAGGCCGGTATGAATCACCAAGACGCGGCAACTACTGCCAAGACTGAGGGACCCCACGCTGATACTTCCAGGACATCGACATCGCCGATTCCGGCAGGGGAGGCTGTCATGGTTCGGCTAGGGGATGCGCAGACCAACGCCAGTGGCGAACCGTTGCACGGCATGATTGGTCGCAGCGCCGCCCTCCAGCGGGTCACGCGCGATGTAGAGTCGGTTGCACCTACCGACACGAGCGTGCTCATCCACGGCGAGACGGGCACGGGAAAGGAGCTCGTCGCGCGCGCGGTACACGTCAAGAGCGGGCGCCGTGGGGCGTTCGTCAAGCTGAATTGTGCGGCGGTGCCAGCCAGCCTGCTCGAGAGCGAGTTGATGGGGCACGAAAGGGGCGCTTTCACGGGCGCCATCGCCCGGCGCATCGGTCGGTTCGAGGCGGCCCAGGACGGGACGCTATTTCTGGACGAGATCGGCGAGCTTCCCCTCGAGCTGCAACCCAAGCTGCTCCGTCTTCTTCAAGAGCGTACGTTCGAGCGGCTTGGCAGCAACCACACGCTTCGGTCGAATGCTCGGCTCGTCGCCGCGACCAACAGGGACCTCCGACAGATGGTCGCGAGTCGGACGTTTCGAGAAGACCTCTTCTATCGGCTGAGTGTATTCCCGATCGAGCTGCCTCCGCTCCGCGAGCGACCCGAAGACGTCCCGGACCTCGCCCGGTACTTCGCAGACGCACTCGCGCGTCGCGCGGGAAGCGATCTCGAAGACCTTCCCGCCGAGTTCATGGCGCGCCTGTCCGCGTACGACTGGCCGGGCAACGTGCGAGAGCTCCAGAACGTCATCGAGCGCGCCGTGATTCTCGCAACGGATGGCGTGCTTCGACCGGACACGATGGCGCTCGGCGCTCGCGCCGGGGCAACGGAAGAGACCCTCGCGAGCCGCAGCATGTCGGCGTCACCGGAACACGATCTAGGAGCCGAAAGCGTCCGACTGAAGGACGTGCATCGCCGGCACATTCTCGCGGTTCTGGAGGCAACCAACTGGGTCATTGGGGGCCCTCATGGTGCCGCCATGCGCCTAGGGGTGAAGCGGCCGACGCTCATCTACCGGATGAAAAAGTTGGGCATCGAGCGCAGTTGCCGCAATCCGCTGGGCACCGCAGCGCCGAGGCGAAACGCTGACTCTAGCGTCGAAATATCGACACGGACGGGCGCGAGGTCCTCGCATGACCGCGAAATACCGTGAGGTCATCATGGCCAAGCTATTGCCCCGGGCCCGTTCAAACATGGAACCATCCGCCGCATACGTGCGCCTCGAACGGGACGCGGAAGTGCCTTCGGAGTGGCGCGGTCTGGACCAGTTCTCGATCACGCGACTGGAGGGGACCTGCGGGCTGGGGAGCGACATCCGCAAGTGGTCCTGCGTTCCTGCCCTGCTAGTGTCGGTTCCGATCCGGCCTCTGGTGAGCCAAACCTATCGACTGTGGTTCGACGAAAAACTCGTCCCGACGCGAAGCGTGCGCCCCTTTCAGTCGAACGTGCTCGATTTCGCCGCGGGACCAGCATGCTGGGCGGGGGACGCGTTCGACTTCACGCACTTCCACTTGCCGCAGTCCTCTATCAACGAGCTAGCCATCGATCTGGGCTATGATCGCCCGGGCGGGTTTCGGCCGTCGGTTCTTGGAAACGACGCGGTGCTCGCGCAGATCACGAAAGACCATGTCCCGCACCTGGACGACTCCAGCGCGCCTAGCACCCTGGCTCTCGATGAGCTGCAGCTGTTGATGGGTGGCCATCTGCTGCGGCAATATTCGGGCGTGCAACAGCCGCGAGCGGCCAAGGTCGGCGTTCTGGCGACATGGCAGCGACGGCGCGCCCAAGAGGTCCTGAGTGAAAGCCGCGGTGGTAACATCCGACTCGGGGAGCTCGCGCGGGAGTGCGAGCTCCCCATGGGCTACTTCGCTCGAGCGTTCAAGTCGACCTTCGGCACGACCTGCCAGCAATGGTTGATACGTCAGCGGATCGCGCATTCGAAGAAGCTTCTCTCCCAGCCGCTCGCCAGCGTGACCGAGGTCGCGATGGAAGCCGGATTCCGTGACTCCAGGAGGTTCGTCCGGGCATTCCGCCGCGTTGTCGGAGTTGCCCCAGGGAGCTGGCATCGCCAGCACGGGCGGGCCCTGCACTGAGTCTCGCGCGAACCACGGCCAGACACGCCGTCTGGCAAAAGGCGCCTCGCTTTCGCGTCGAACGCACGAAGCGGGCCCACGCCATGCTTCACCTCGGGCATGTCCAACGCACAGCCCGCTCATCTGAGCGGCACATTCAAACTCGGCGACGTGACCGTCCACCGACTCAGGTACGTGGCCATGCGACGAGATCTGCAGAGAGAGAGGAGAGTGCCAGAGCAGATACAACCCGCCGGATCGATATTCTGAACAAAGTCGTCGACTACTGCGAGGGAGGGGGAATCGGCTTCATCCCGTGGTTCCCGACCCACTTCCGCGATGATCATCTCCGCCGACCCCCACCCCGTCGACGGAGATCATCTTATCTGCGCGCGTATGGCTATGCGTGGACCGGTGCAGTGGTGGCGACTGGTGCAGTGGTGGCAGCTTCTTCGATGAGCTTGGCTGCCTCCTTCGGGTACGACATGTACGCCACATGGCTGGCGTTCACTTCGACGGTCTTGGCGCGAGCGCGCCTCGCCATCATCCGCTCCTGTTCCGGATTGATCGATCGATCTGCGGAGGCCACCATGTACCAGGTGGGCTTGGTCTTCCAGGCGGGCTTCGTAACCTTGTGAGTGAACGCGTCGGTGGAGATCGGCACCTGCGAGATCGCCATGAACCACGCCTTCTCCGGCGGGATGTCCGCTGCGAAATCCGCCGCGAACTGCTCCTCTTCGATCCACCAGTTCCCGTTGCCATCCGGCTTGAACGCCTTGGACGCTTGCGGTACGGCCTGTTCGATCGACGCACAGCTCTCGCCTTCATCGAGCGCAAATGCAGCGATGTAGACCAATGCAGCAACCTTCGGATGATTGCCAGCTTCGGTGATGACGGACCCGCCGTAGCTGTGGCCCACGAGAACCACCGGCCCATCCATGCGGTCGATTGCCGCCTTCGTGTACTTCTGGTCGTCGGCGTACGAGGTCTCAGGGGGCTGCACCACCGACACCTTGTACCCATCCTTCCTGAGGATGGTAGCCACGGGTTCCCATCCGGAGCCGTCAGCGAACGCTCCGTGCACCAGAACGACGTTCTTGATATGCTGTTTCACGATAGTTCTCCTTTGCAATATTGGTCCGCACACGATGTTGTTTGTGATGTCGACTGCATACGTATCGAACGTCTCGCGATCTTGAATGCGAAACGTGCGATTGCGCCCCCCTGCCAGCGCGCGTGAACTACTGGCTGGCACGCGCAGAAGTCGCGGCTTCTTCGATGAGCTTGACCGCTTCCTGCGGGTGCGACACGTAGGCGACGTGGCTTGCATTCACCTCCACCGTCGTGGCGTGGGCGCGCTTCGCCATCATGCGTTCCTGCTCCGGATTGATCGACCGGTCTGACCCAGCCACCATGTACCAGGATGGCTTGGTCTTCCACGCAGGACTCGTCACCTTGTGCGTGAATGAGTCGGTGGAGATCGGCACTTGCGAGATGGCCATGAAGTGAGCGACATCCGGCGGAACGTCCGCTGCGAAGTCGGCTGCGAAAGGCGCCTGCAGGATCCACCAGTTGCCGCTGCTGTCCGGCTTGAACGCTTTGGAGGCTTGAGGAACAGCCTGTTCGATCGACGCACAACTCTCGCCTTCATCGAGCTCAAAGGCGGCGATGTAGACGAGGGCCGCAACCTTCGGGTCGTTGCCCGCTTCGGTGATGATGGAGCCGCCGTAACTGTGGCCGACGATAACCGCCGGCCCATCCATCGCGTCTACAGCCGCCCTCGCGTACTTCACGTCCTCGGCGTAGGAGGTCTCCGGGGGCTGCGCCACCGAGACGGTGTACCCATCCTGCTCAAGGAGTCGTGCGACGTTGGCCCAGCCAGAGCCGTCGGCAAACGCGCCATGCACAAGAACGACGTTCTTGATGCCGGTGGGCGACGGGGACGCGGCGGCCGAGCCCGCGTGCTGGCAGTGCCCGAGCAGCAGAGTCGTGGCGAGCAACGTGGCCGCGAGCACAGGAATATAGAAATACCTTTTCATCTCGGTTGTCCTTTGCAGTGGCAATCGTGGGTCGACAGTCACTCGTCCACGATCATGCCGGTTCTCCAGCCATTCAGTCGGCGGAGGGGCGGCCCGTGCATGCGGCGCGCCAATTGGGCCCGGAGAAGACTGCAGACGTAACGGAGCTCTCGGTGCGAGGAGCCCGCACCACTGCTCGCCGGCTTGGCCTGCGCGTGGTCCGACGGCCCCTCGCGCGTCAGCCGGCTGACGCGGGCGTCGAGGCCACGCATGCGCGTGTCAACGCGCGCGTAGGGGCCGCCCGCGGGGCCGCCGCCGTTCTTCGGTCCTCACCTTGGTCCGCGACATGCACCGCCATGATTCGTGAAGCATCGGCTCTGTGGACACTCCGGCGCCCCCGCCGGCCACATCTCGAGGGAGTCATGTCAGGCGAGGCGAACTGCCCTTTCAATCACGCGAGCGACGCGGGGACATCAAATCGAGACTGGTGGCCGAATCAGCTGCGGTTGGACATCCTGCATCAGCACTCCTCCAAGTCCAGTCCGATGGACCAGGACTTCGACTACGCCAAGGAGTTCCGCAGTCTCGACTGGGCGGCGCTGAAGAAGGACCTCGCGGCGCTCATGACCGAGTCGCAGGCCTGGTGGCCAGCCGATTTCGGCCACTACGGCCCCCTCTTCGTGCGCATGGCGTGGCACAGCGCGGGCACCTACCGCGTCGGCGACGGTCGAGGCGGTAGTGGGCGCGGCCAGCAGCGCTTTGCACCGCTCAACAGCTGGCCCGACAACGTCAACCTGGACAAGGCCCGGCGCCTGCTCTGGCCGATCAAGCAGAAGTACGGCCGCAAGATCTCGTGGGCCGACCTGATGATCCTCGCGGGCAACGTCGCCCTCGAGACGATGGGCCTGAAGACGTTTGGCTTCGGCGGCGGCCGCGAGGACGTGTGGGAGCCGGACCAGGACGTCTACTGGGGGAGCGAGAGGACCTGGCTCGGCGACGACAAGCGCTACTCTGGAGAGCGGCGCCTCGACAGCCCGCTCGCCGCCGTGCAGATGGGCCTCATCTACGTCAATCCGGAAGGGCCGAATGGCAACCCGGACCCGCTCGCGGCGGCCAGGGACATTCGCGAGATCTTCGCTCGGATGGCCATGAACGACGAGGAGACGGTTGCGCTCATCGCTGGCGGCCACACCGTCGGCAAGACGCATGGCGCCGGCCCGGCGTCGCAAGTGGGCGCGGATCCGGAGTCCGCAGACATCGAAGCGCAGGGGCTAGGCTGGAAGAACAGTTTCGGCACGGGCAAGGGGGGCGATGCGTTCACGAGCGGCCTCGAGGTCACCTGGACGAGGACGCCAACGAAATGGAGCGGCGACTTCTTCGAGCACCTCTTCGGCTACGACTGGGAGCTGACGCAGAGCCCCGCGGGAGCGCATCAGTGGAAACCGAAAGGGGGCGCGGGCGCAGGAACGGTGCCGCATGCCCACGACCCCTCGAAGCGCATCGCGCCGTCCATGTTGACCACCGACCTCGCGCTGCGGTTCGATCCTGTCTACGGGAAGATCTCGCGGCGCTTCATGGACCACCCCTGGCAGTTCGTCGACGCCTTCGCGCGGGCATGGTTCAAGCTCACGCACCGCGACATGGGCCCGCGAGCGCGGTATCTAGGGTCTGAAGTCCCAACCGAGGAGCTGATCTGGCAGGACCCGATCCCCCCAGTCGACCACCCGCTCGTCGACGACAAGGATATCGCGTCGCTCAAGCGCACGCTTCTCGCCTCGGGCCTTTCGGTTTCAGAGCTCGTCCAGACGGCATGGGCGTCAGCGTCGACGTTCCGCGGCTCCGACAAGCGCGGCGGCGCGAACGGTGCGCGCATTCGTCTCGCGCCGCAAAAGGATTGGACGGCGAACCAGCCCGAGCAACTGACAAGTGTGCTCACGACGCTCGAGGGAGTCATGCGAGAGTTCAACGGCACCGCGATCGGTGGCAAGAGGGTCTCGCTCGCGGACCTGATCGTGCTCGGCGGTGCCGCCGGCATCGAAAAAGCATCGAGGAGCGCCGGTCATGAAGTCACGGTTCCCTTCGAGCCCGGTCGCATGGACGCCTCGCAGGAGCAAACCGACGTCGCGTCTTTTGCCGCCTTGGAGCCGGTCGCCGACGGGTTCCGCAACTACGTGAAGGCTAGCTGCTCGGTCCCGGTAGAAGCGTTCCTCATCGAAAAAGCGCTGCTCCTGACGCTCACCGCACCCGAGATGACCGTGCTGGTCGGCGGTCTGCGCGTCCTCGGGGCCAATGCGCGTGCATCCAGCCACGGCGTCTTCACGAAGAAGCCCGAGACCCTGTCGAACGACTTCTTCAAGAACCTGCTCGACATGGGCACGGAGTGGAATGCCCTGTCGGGGGCGACGGACGCCTTCGAAGGGCGCGACCGCGCGACCGGCGAGGCAAGGTGGACCGCTACGCGCGTCGACCTGGTCTTCGGTTCGAACGCGCAACTCCGTGCGCTCGCGGAGGTCTACGGCAGCTCGGACGGGGAAGAGAAGTTCGTGCGCGACTTCGTAGCGGCGTGGACGAAGGTGATGAACTTAGACCGATTCGATCTCGTGAGGTCAGATGATGGCGGCATGGCCCCCGTAGCGGCGTCGCAGCATCCCGTGCGAGCGTGAGCACGCGAATTGCCGTCCCGCCGTCGCTCACCTTCCACGCGCCGCCGGGAGAACGACGCGCACCGTAGGGCGGTCGCGCGTTCGGGGAGCCAAGACGCGTACGGCGGTTACATGGACAATCGCGCAGCAGGTAGGTCGCGCTCGCCTCGCGGGGGAGCGCTTCCACCCCCTTGACGGCGTCATATTATGGTTATCATATGAGAAACCTCATCCGAGGAGGACGCATGGGCAAGCTCGACGGCAAGGTCGCTGTAGTGACGGGCGGGAGCTCCGGCATCGGCCTGGCGGCCGCCAGGAGGCTTGCAGCGGAGGGGGCGCACGTGTTCATCACCGGCCGGCGCGAGCGGGAGCTGCAAGACGCGGTCGCGGGCATCGGCGGCAACGTTACGGGGATCCGTAGCGACGTCGCGAATCTCGCCGACCTAGACCGGCTCTTCGCAACCGTGAAGGAGTCGAAGGGGCGCATCGACGTGCTCTTCGCCAACGCGGGCGTCGCCGAGAACACGCCGCTCGGGACTATCACAGAGCAGCAGTTCGACCGCATGTTCGACATCAACGTGAAGGGCACGCTCTTCACGGTCCAGAAAGCGCTTCCGCTGCTGACGGATGGTGCGTCGGTCATCCTGTGCTCCTCGACCGTCGGCTCCAAGGGGTTCGCGGCCCGCAGCGTGTACAGCGCGACGAAGGCGGCCATTCGATCGTTCGCGCGCACGTGGACGACGGACCTGAAGGACCGCCACATCCGCGTCAACGTCGTGAGCCCTGGCCCCGTCGACACGCCAGGGTTGCAAGGGCTCGCCGGGACGGACAGCGCGGGGCTCGCGGCGGCTTCCCGCGAGCGCGTGCCACTGGGTCGCGTCGGTCGGCCCGAGGACATCGCGGGCGCCGTGGCCTTCCTCGCGTCCGAC
>JBEKGQ010000287.1:0-13211 GCA_050012715.1 Polyangiaceae bacterium | reverse complement strand
GTCACCTACGGCAAGCTGCTCGCGGCCGAGCACTGCCGGAAGCAGATCTGGAACGTGAAGCGGATGGAGTACTCGGTCGGGCTCGTGTCGATCTTCTGCGCGGTCGACATGGACCTCAAAGGCATGGGGTACGACTCGGGCAACTACTGGTGGTACCGGGGCACCGACGTCGACGGCCTCTACGCGCGGATGGGCAAGAAGATGCCCGGCCCCAACGTCGACGGGCTCTTTCTCACGATCACGACGCTCAAGGATCCCGGGCACGCGCCGCACGGGCACCACACGCTCGAGATGTTCACGTTCGTGCCGTATGGCCCCTTCGAGCGGTGGGCCGCGTCGATGCCCGACGCCCGGAGTGCGGGCTACGTGTCTCTGAAGCGGGCGCTCGGGGAGAAGATCCTCGAGGCGGCCGAGAACGTCATCCCGCGACTGCGCGAGCACGTGAAGTTCCTCGAGGTGGGCACTCCGCTGACCAACGACTTCTACTGCGAGACCTACCGCGGCGCGTCCTACGGGACCGCAAAGACCCCGTTCCAGCTGGGGCCCTTCTCGTTCGATCAGCGTGGCCCGGTGAAGAACCTGCACTTCTGCGGCGCCAGCACCCTGAGCCACGGCGTCGGCGGCGCGTCACTCTCGGGCCTCTTCGCAGCGCGGAACGTGCTCGGGCGCGAGAAGGCCGACGATCTGCTCGGTCCGGCCGACGGCTCGCTCCGCATCTACCCGGCCGATCGGCCCGAGGAGTGGCGCGCCGGGTCAGCCGAAGAGGGCGACGATGAGATCCCCGACGAGCGACGCGCTGGCGAGCCCTTCGTCGCTCGAGGCCTCGTGTGACGACGGGTGGCGGAGGGACTCGAGCGCGTGCACGCGATCGCGCGTGGCCTGCGCCTTCTCCTCCGCCTCGCGCTGCCTGAGGCGCGAGAGGCCGCCCGACTCGACGAACGAGAGGACCCGCGGCAGCTCGCCCCGATCGAACCAGGTGCCGTGCTTGGCGCAGGTGTCGACGATGACGCCGCTGCCGGCGCCGAAGCTCCGCCGGTTCATCATCGAGTGGCACACGGGGCAGGGCACGTAGTGAACGCGCGTGTCGACGGGGGCGAGTGACGGCTTGCTCGTCCGCGCCCCGACGTCGAACCGGTCGTGACGCTCGACGAGGTCGCGCAGGGCGTCGTGCTCGACGAACTGACCGCCGCAGCGGCCGCAGTCGTGCAGCACGCCGCGCGAGCCGCAGTCCATGACCTCCATGGGGACGTGGCAGTCGGGGCACGGGAGCGTCCCATCGCGCGCGATGGGCTCGAGGCCGAGATCGCGGCCGCAGCCGGCGCAGTGGAGCGCGTCGGCCGCGCTCATGTGAAAGCAGTCCGCGCACCGCACCGTGGCGATCGGGACGCGGCAGTGAGCGCAGCGCCGCGCCCCGGCCTCGACCGGGCCGCCACATGCTGGGCAATGGAGCAGGCCCGCGGCCGTCATCGCTGTCCCCGATTCTAGCGCGGGGTAGGCGCCCGTGGTGAGTACTACGGGCGCACAGCCTCGCTCGCGACTCGGCTAGCCTCGCGGCCCATGGCCCACGGACCTCGTGCCCTCCTCCTTGCGTCAATCCTTCCGCTCGTCGCCTGCGGGGCGGCGCAGACGCCCCTACCGGGGCCGGCGGCGACGCCCCCGGTGAACGCCGCGGCCCCGGGCGCTCCCGTTCCTCCGCTGCCGGTGCCCTATCCGACCGCCGCGCTCCACGGCGTGCCCGACGACTTCCCGCGCGAGCCGCTCGGCACCGAGCCGTTCTCGCCCGAGGTGTACCGCGAGCGGAGGGCCAGGCTCCTCGCGCGACTCAAGTCCGGGGTAGCCGTGGTCTTCGCCGCGAAGGACATCGACGAGGACGAAGAGCGACGCCAGGACCCGTACTTCGCCTATCTGACGGGGCTCGCGCACGAGGACAACGCCGTCCTCCTCCTCACGCCGGGCGGCGCGGCCCGCGAGGTGCTCTTCCTCAAGGGGCAGCACGACGAGACCGATCGCTGGGAGAGCTACCGCGAGGGGCTGCCGAGTCGTGCCGTCGAGGTGCGCACCGGTTTCGACGAGGTGCGGCGGACGGATCGACTCCCCTCGTACGCGCTGGCCTACACGCGCGAATCGCACGACCACGCTCTCTCGCTGCTCGTCGGCGCGGGCGGGCTCGACGGCCCCGAGCCGCCGGACGTCGAGCTGCTGCACAAGATCGCGACCCGGGTCCCGAGCGCGTCGGTCGTCGACGCGTCGGCCGAGCTCCGCGCGATGCGCATGGCGAAGGAGCCGCGCGAGCTCGAGAAGATCGCGCGCGCGACGGACATCACGGTCGCAGCGCACCTCGAAGGGTGGCGGGTCGGCAAGCCCGGCGTGCGCGAGTGGGACGTGAAGCGCACGGTCGAGGACGCCTTCCGTCGCGGAGGGGCCCGTCGCTTCGCGTACGGCTCCATCGCGGGCTCGGGCCCGGACGGCTGCGTGCTGCACTACCCGAGCGACGACCGGGTCATCGGCGAAGGCGAGCTGGTGCTCGTCGACGCCGGGGCCGAAGTCGACCACTACGCGACCGACGTGACGCGCACCTTCCCGGCGAGCGGCAAGTTCACCGCCGAGCAGCGCGCGGTCTACGAGGTGGTCCTCCGCGCGCAGAAGGCAGCCATGGCCGCGGTTCACGCGGGGGTCACCTGGCGCGAGCTCGAGGCGATCGCGAAGAAGGTCATCGGCGAGGCGGGGTACTACGACTTCTTCATCCACGGCCTGGGCCACCACGTCGGCCTCGAGGTGCACGACATCAGCGGCGCGACCTACCTCGAGCCGATCCCCGAGAACGCGGTCATCACGATCGAGCCCGGGATCTACATCCCCCAGAAGCACATGGGCATTCGCATCGAGGACACCATCGTCGTCACGAAGACGGGCTACCGGAACCTCAGCGAGAAGCTCCCGCGGGAACCGGACGAGATCGAGCGGTGGATGGCGACGGCGAGGTCGCGTTAGGCTGGGCCCCCGTGGGAGACACCGCCGCGCCGCTCCGGGTCGTCGTCGTCGCGACGTCCCACCCGGATGCGCGCCGGATGCTGGCGGGGTACTTCCGCGAGATACGGGAGCGGTTCGGCTTCAACGTGTCGGGGCAGGCGGCCGCCGAGGACATGGATCCCCCCGGAGGCCGGTTCGTCATCGCCTACGAGGGCGACGAGCCGGTGGCCAGCGGCGGCATCCGGACGTGGGAGCCGGGCGTCAGCGAGATCAAGCGGATGTTCGTCGTGCCCAGCGCCCGCCGCCACGGGCACGGCCGGCGGCTCCTCGCCGAGCTCGAGCGGGTCGCGGTCGAGCTCGGCTTCCGGCGCATGGTGCTCGACACGCTCGACTCGCACATCGACGCGATGAAGTTCTACGCCACGACCGGCTACGAGCGCATCCCCGCGTACAACGAGAACCCCTACGCGAGCGCGTGGTTCGCGAAGGACCTCGGACGGGCGTCGAACGGGTGAAGGCTGGCGGCCCCGCCGATCAGCCCGTGGGCGGACGCGGAGGGTACGGCGGCGGCCCCGGGTATGGCGGCGGCCCCGGGTACGCTCCCGGAGGACCGCCGTAGGGAGGCAGCGGGTTCGGCTGCCACGGCGGAGGCTCGACGATGAGCTTGTACTCCAGGCCGAGGGACTCGAGGACGCAGAGGGTGTAGGCCCGCTCGAACACGGTGAACGGCGCGCTCACCACCTGGTGCAGTACGGGCAAGCCGCCGATGCAGCACGTGACGTAGATGGCGATCGTCTCGCCGATGCCCTGCACGAAGGCGATGAGCATCCGCACGAGGAGGAACAAGAGAACCCCGCCGAAGCTCGTGCGCACCACGTTCATCGTGCGCGACCAGCTCGCGCGCAGGCCATCGCGGAAGATGAGGAGCATGGGGGCCAGCAGGTTGCGTCCCAGGAAGTGGATCGGCGCGAGGATCATCGAAGACACGAGCAGCACCGCCACCGGCGGCACGAGCGCCCAGAGGTAGTCCATCGGGTCGGACGGGGCCGCCTTCGCCTCCGCGAGGAACACGAGCACGCCCCAGACGAGGGTCCCCACGACGATGGGCGTCGAGATGGCCGTGAGGATCATCCGGAAGCCGAAGTACGACCAGGCGGGGTCGCGCGTCTCGTTCCAGTGCTCGCCGAGGCGCGAGTGGTCGACCGCGATCGCCCGCAGCGTCATCATCGTGCCTCGCGCCGAGAGCCACGCCGCGAGGATGCCGAACCCGATGGCCACGACGCCGATGGCGACCGCGACGGCGATCACCGTCGCCTGGTTGTCCTGCAGCCAGGTGAGCACGTCATTGAAGTCGGGCGAGGCACCGGAGCCACCCCCGCCGCCGCCGCCAGGCAGGTTGAGGTTGTTCGTGGGCAGGCTCGTCCCCCCCTCGCCCATCTCCGCCAGCCAGCACATGAAGCCGTAGACGAACCATTTGCCGAAGTCGAAGGGGCGGAAGAGAAACCGCTTCATGGTGCCATAGGCGCGCCCAAACGCGCCGTCGATGCTCAGCCGCCCCGGACCGGGAGGCACACCCGGGGTGGCGGGGAGGGGTGCCACCGGGGCGGCGTACGGGTTGAACCCGGGGGGCTCGGGCTGCATCCCGCGAGGGTACCGCACTGCGGAGCGGGGCGGCGGCCCGCGGCACCCATCGAGGCCGGGCGTCGTGGCATAGTCTGCGGCGCATGCCCTGGAAGATCGTGAACCTCGACTACGCGAGCGAGCGCCCGCACCTTCACATGAAGGATCCGGGACAGCCCATCCACCTTCGCGCGTACCTCGTCGACACCGAGGTCGAGATCGCCCTCGGGGCCGACGATCCGGACGATTGCTCCGTGCGGGCGACGGTCTCGCCGGACGCGGTGGAGGTCGTCGCGACGAGGTTCGAGCCGATCCACGTGAAGATCCTGTCGTCGATCCTCGGGTCGCTCGACGTCGAGCCGTCGGAGCGGGAGACGGCGCTGGGGTGGATGAACGAGCGCATCGCGCGCCGGGCGTTCCGCCCCGACGGCTGGCTCGAAGGCAACGTCGAGGCGTTCCCGTCGCCGGGCGGCTGGCCGTACGACCTGACGGACGAAGCGCTCATCGACTCGATCAACGACCCGAGCGAGATCCCCAGCGCGCGCCGGCAGGCGCTGCACCGCGAGGCCCGGCGCCGGGGCATCCGCGATCTGCGCTGACGCGCGGAGGCGCTACTGCGCCGTGGCCGACGGCACCTTGAAGGTGTCCCACGCGGGCGTGTGATTCGATTCGGTCGAGGGCTGGTTCCACAGGAGGATCGCGCCGTGCGTGACGAGCGAGCCGTCCGCGCCCACGACGACGGACGTGAGGTAGAGCTGCGGGATCCCGGTCCGCTTCGAGCTGAAGACGAGCCAGTAGTACGTGCTGCCGCTGGCCTGCAGCGCCGTCGGGCCCCACTTGCCCCAGCTGTTGGTCAGTCCGGGGCTCGTCATTCCGGTGCACGCGGGCGCGTCGTTCGCCGCGAGCCGCGTCGGCGTACCCCCGGACGCCGGCAGCACGAAGAGCTCCGCCGCCGGCTGGTCGTAGAGATTGTCGTCGTTCGGGATCCGGTTGAAGACGAGGAGCCGATCGTCGGGCGAGAACGACGGGTAGTACTCCTGGAGCGACGGATCCGAGGCGCCCGGGATCGGCGTCGCCGTCCCTCCCGCACCCCCCGCGTAGGGGACGGAGTAGAGAGCCGCGCGCGATCCGGGGTCCGGCGGGTCGTCGTATTGCGGGGTGCAGTTGCCGAGGCGCCCGGTGCACACGCGGTTCGTCGAGACGTAGACCACCGTCTGACCGTCGTGGCTCCAGGTCGGCGCGCCGGCCAGCTGCGTGTCGCCGGTGCGAGCCAGCGTGCCTCGCGCCTGGGCGGCGCTGGACGCCTCCACGTCGATCCAGGAGAGGACGACGTCGGTCCCCGAGCCGTCGTTGTCGTAGGACACGATCCCGCGGCGATCGCCGGACTGCCAGTGGGCGGGCGAGAAGGCGACCGCGCCGACGTTCGGGCTGGCGAGCGCCGAGGCGCCGGCCGGGCTCAGGTACGAAGGCGCCGTTCCCAGCGTGCCCGCATCGGGATCCACCAGCGCGAGCGCGTCCGTCCACTGCTGGTCCGCCGAGGTGGTCGTCGTGAAGGCAGCGTAGCTCCCGTCGGGAGTCGCCGTGTGGCAGCCGATGCACGCCGACGTGGTTCCCTGGGCCTGGGAGAACTGCGCGGGATCGAGGATCAGCTCGACGGAGTCGTCGCCGGGCGTGAAGCCCTTGAGGGCCGGGGTTCCGGTCGCCTGATCGTCCGTCGTCCAGTAGACGATGGCCCCCGTCGCTTGCACCGGCGCAATGCCCATCGGCGTGGACGTGCCCAGCGACTCGCCCTGCAGCGTGGTCCCCGAGAGCACGCCGCCGCGGATCGAGAGAGTCATCGCTTCGGTCGGCGAGTGGGTGCGGAGGGCGTCCCACATCGTCTGCGGCATCGACCATGTGCTGTTCGTCGTGTAGACGACGAGATCGTCGATCTGGTTGGCGACGTGAAGGCGCAGCTCGAAGAGGTCCTCGCCGTTCACCGGCGTCCACGTGAAGCGCGGGCGGAGCCAGTTCTGCGGGTACATCACGTCGCCCGCGGGCTCGACGAGGCACGGGCCGCCCGCCGAGGCTCCCTGCGTCATCGAGCCGAAGAGCGTCGGGGACGACGAAGGCGCGTTCCCGTCGAGCACCGGCGCCGGAAAGTCGGTGACCGGCCCGGTCGGCTGCACGGGCGCCGATGTGCCGGTGCCCCCGTCGGCCGGGTTGCCGCCCAGGGTGGGGACGCTGCCGTCCGAGGCGGTCGACGACGACGAGCGTCCGGCATCGTGCGCCGTGAACGTGCTCCCGGCGCCTCCGCCGACGGCCCCCGAGGAGGCCGATCCCCCGCAGGCAGCCACGACGCCGGCACCGAGAAGGGCCATCACTCCGCTTGTGCTGGACCTGAGCTTCACGCCAGCCTCCTTGCGGAGCCTGGCTCAGACAATCCGCTCGCAAGCTCGCGGGGTATGTTCATGGCCGCCGGAGCTGCAATCGAGGGACCAGCACGCGTGAGCGAGCTCGCACGCGGCCTACGCTCGTCGCCGCCGCCGAATGGACCGACCGCGTCGCGCGGGGTGACCGATCCGGTCGCGGCCCTCGATCCACTCAGGGCCATCCTCCGTGCTAAGGTTTTCGGACGCCGCGTGCTCCCCACCGCGCCGCAAACCGTAGGACGCTACGTGATTCATGCGGAGATCGCCTCGGGTGGTATGGCGTCGGTGCACTTCGCACGCCTGCTCGGGCCGGCCGGCTTCGCGCGCACCGTCGCGGTCAAGCGAGCGCACCCACATCTGGCGCGCGACAACGACTTTGCGCTCATGTTCCTCGACGAGGCGCGCCTCGCCTCGCGCATCCGGCACCCCAACGTCGTGCCCACACTCGACGTCCTGCAGACCGACGCCGATCTCTTGCTCGTCATGGAGTACGTGCACGGCGAATCGCTGTGGAAGCTCGCCCGCACCGCGCAGGAGCGAGGCGAGCGCGTGCCCGTCGGCATCGCGGCGGCCATCGTGATCGACGCGCTGCGCGGCCTTCACGCCGCGCACGAGGCGCGCGACGAGCGGGGCGAGCCGCTCAACCTGGTGCACCGGGACGTGTCGCCGCACAACATCATGGTCGGCGCGGACGGCGTCGCGCGGCTCGTCGACTTCGGCATCGCGAAGGCCGAGGGGCGGCTTCACTCGACGCGCGACAGCTCGGTGAAGGGAAAGTACGCCTACATGGCGCCGGAGCAGGCGCGCGGCGAGGCGGTGAGCCGGCTGTCGGACACGTTCGCGGCCGCCATCGTCTTCTGGGAGCTGCTGACGGGTGAGCGGCTGTTCGCGGGAAAGACGGACGCCGAGACGGTCCACAAGTGCCTCGTCGCGCGCGTGCGCCGCCCGAGTCAGCTCGCGCCGGAGGTCGGCCCGGAGCTCGACGTCATCCTCGAGAAGGGGCTCTCGCGGGACCCGGCTGCGCGCTATGCGACCGCGGAAGGCATGGCCCTCGACATCGAGGCGTGCGTGCCCGCGGTGCGTCCCTCGGAGGTGGGGGACTGGGTGCAGCGCATGGCCGGCGACGCGCTGGGCGAGCGCGCGCGCGTCGTGGCCGCCCTCGAGGCCGCGGGGGAGCCGACGGCGATCCCTCCGGCCGCGCCGACCGTGCCGCGAAGGCGCGCGCTGTGGATCGTCGCGGCGAGCGTCGCGGGGGCCGCCGGGATCGCCGCCGCCGCGACGCTGGTCGTGCGCGGCGGGACGTCCACCGCGGCGCCGGTCGCCGTCTCCTCAGCGCGCCCCCCGCCCCGCCGCCCTCCGCCACCGCATCGTCGGCGCCCCCTCCCCCCATACCCACGACACCGCCCACCGCCACCGCCACGCTCGTGGCTCCCACCAGCGCGGCGAGCGTGGTCACGCGTCCGCCGAAGAGCGCGGCGCCCGTCCGCGTCGGTCGCTCCTCGCGACCCGGCTGCGATCCCCCCTATTCCATCGACTCGGCGGGCCGGCAGATCTTCAAGCCCGAATGCATGCGATGACGGCACGCGCCTTTGCTCGAGTAGGTCTCGGCGTCATGGCCGCTCTCGCCACGGCGCTCCCCGTTCGCGCCGACGAGACCGTCCGTGCCTGCATCGACGCGTCGACCGCGGGCCAGACACTTCGCCAGCAAGGTCACCTGCTCGAAGCCCGGAGCCAGATGATCGCTTGCGCGCGGGATGCCTGCCCGGGCGTCGTGCGAGCGCACTGCGTGCGCTGGCTCGGGGAGATCGACAACCGCATCCCGAGCATCGTCGTCCGGGGCCAGGACGCGGCGGGGAAGGATCTCGTGGACGCGCGGGTCGTCATCGACGGAAAGCCTGGCAAGATGGACGGCCTGGCCGTGCCGCTCGATCCCGGCGAGCACGTCGTGGCCGTCGAGAGCCGGGCCGGCCGCAAGGAGGAGCGCGTCATCCTCATCGAGGGCGAGGCGTCGCGGCTCGTGATGCTGCGTGTCGGCGGGAAGGTCCGTCCTCCTCCCGTCGCGACCTCGCCGCAGGGGACGCGGGTCCCCCTGGGCGCGTGGATCCTCGGCGGCGCGGGCATCGCGGCGCTCGGGGTGGGGACGTACTTCGGCATCGCCGCGAACAACCAGCTCCAGTACCTGAACTCGCACTGCTCCCCGAACTGCACCCAGACCCAGACCCAGCCTGGCCGCACCGACGCGCTCGCCTTCTACGCCCTCCTCGGCGGCGGCGGAGCGGCCGTCGGCGCGGCGCTCGTGTGGGCGCTCGCCTTCCCGTCCGGCCCGGCGGTCGAGGCTCAGCCGGTCGCGCGCGGGGTCGTCGGGTCACTCGCCCTGCGCTTCTGAGCGGCGTGATAAAGATGGCGTCATGACCCCGCGCGAATCGACGGGCGAGAACGAGACACGCCGGCACGGCACGAGCGTCGCCGCCCCTCCCTCGAGCCTCGACGCCGTGGTCGTCGAGGGCGCCGACACGGGCAAGCGCGCGGCGCTCGACGCCGCGGGGGGGAAGATCCTCGTCGGCACCAGCGCGCTGTGCGACCTGCGCCTCGGTGACCCGACCGTCTCCCGGCGGCACGCCTCGATCGAGCGGACCGAGCTCGGGATCCTGCTCTCCGATCTCGGCTCGACGAACGGCACTCACCTCGGCGATGCCCGCATCGTGGCCGCCTTCCTCGCCCAGGGCGCGCGCATCCGCATCGGGTCGAACGTGATCGAGATTCGCGCGAGCGAGGCGGCCGCGCCCAAGACCAAGCGCGCGGCGTCGCTCGGGCGCATGGCCTCGAGCAGCCCGCGGATGATCAACGTGCTGACGCTCTGCCAGCGGCTGGCGCCATCGGACATGCCCGTGGTGCTCGAGGGCGAGACCGGCACCGGCAAGGAACTGCTGGCGGAGAGCATCCACGAGGCGAGCGGTCGAGCGGCACATCCCTTCGTCGTCCTCGACTGCCGCACGACGCCGGGGGAGCTCGCCGAGGGCTATCTCTTCGGGGAGCAGCGCCCCGACGGCTCCTCGCGACCAGGCATCTTCGAGCAAGCGGGCGAGGGCACGCTCCTCCTCGACGAGCCCGGCGACCTGTCGCTCGAGATGCAGGCGAAGCTCCTCCGCGCGCTCGACAAGGGCGTCTTCCAGCGGGTCGGCGACCCTGCTCCGCGCCGGCTCCTCGCGCGCATCCTCGTCGCGACGTCGCAGGACTTCGATCGCCTGGTGGACGAGGGAAAGCTCCGCGAGGATCTCTACCACCGGCTCGCGGGCGCGCGCATCGAGGTGCCCCCGCTGCGGCGCCGCCGGGAGGACATCCCGGCGCTCGCCGGGGAGCTCTGGACGGAGCTCGGCGGGAAGGGGTTCTTGCCGGACGAGTTCCTCGAGCGGTTCGAGGGGTACGACTGGCCCGGCAACGTCCGCGAGCTCGAGCGGGCGCTGGGGCGCTTCCTCGTCCTCGGCGACAGCGTGTCGCTCCTGGTGACGCGGACCCACCGCCACAAGGCCCGCCCCACGGACGAAGACGACGAGGGCGACGGCAAGGACCTGCTGGCGCGCGTCCTCGCCGCGAACCTCGGTTACTCGGAGGCGCGCGAGCGGATGCTCGACGGCTTCGAGCGCGCGTACCTCGAGAAGGCGCTGGCGGACAGCGGCGGCAACGTGGCCGCCGCCGCCGCCCGATCCGGCATCGCGCGGCGCCATTTCCAGAGGCTCCGCGCGAGACAGCGCTGAGAGAGAGACGCGCGTCGACGGCGATGTGTGGGCCTACGGCGCGGGCTGGTAGACGCGCACGTAGTCCACGAGCATCTGCTGCGGGAACGACGTGGAGCCGTTCGGCGATCCCGGCCAGTTCCCGCCCACCGCGAAGTTGAGCAGGATGAAGAACGGCTGGTTCCACACCCAGGTCGCCCCGGCGGGGAGCTGCGACGGCGTGACCGTCCAGTAGAGATTCCCGTCGACGTAGAAGCTCACCTGGCTCGCGCTCCACTCGGTCGCGTAGACGTGGAACGCGTTCCCCATCGGCGTGCCGCCGTTGTAGGCGCCGGAGAGCCCGTCGCCGGGGTAGCTCCCGGGACCGGGGCCGTGCGTCGTCCCGTAGGTGTTGTCGGGCGTGCTCCCGATGTTCTCCATGACGTCGATCTCGCCGCACGCCGGCCAGCCGGCCGAGCCGATGTTGTTCCCGAGCATCCAGAACGCGGGCCACACGCCCTGGCCCTCGGGGATCTGGATGCGCGCCTCGAAGCGACCGTATTGCTGCGAGAACTTGCCGGACGTGTTCAGGCGCGCCGACGTGTACTGACAGGGCCCGTACCAGCACGAGTAGGCCGAGGCCCCGTCGGTCGTCGCCGTGATGACGAGGGAGCCGTTGTTCACGACCGCGTTCGCCGTGCCGCTCGTGTAGTACTCGAGCTCGTTGTTGCCCCACCCGCCGCCGCCGGTGTCGAACGACCAGTTGTTCGGATCGACGCCGGACCCGTCGGGGCCGTCGAACTCGTCGGACCAGGTGAGGGTCCACCCCGGCTCCGACGAGCCGCTGCTGCTGCTCGTGCTGCCACCGCTGCTGCTGCTACCGCCGCCCCCGGGGCAGACCGTACCTCCGGGCTCGCAGCCCGTGCCCCAGCTCACCGCCTGGCACGTGTATCCCTGGCCGCCGTTCGTCGTCGTCCATCCGCAAGGCTCGCCGGCGTTCCCGTCGCACGCGTTCGCGTTGCTTCCCATGTAGATCCACGCGTTCGGGTTGCAGGAAGACCCGCCGGAGCTGGACCCGCCGCCACTCGAGCTGGAGGTGGAGCTGGAGCTGCTCGTGCTCGACCCGCCGCTGCTCGACCCGGACGCGACGCCGATGACGGTCGGGTTCCACCGCTGAGCGTTGGTCCCGTTGCAGTCGTAGAGCTGCACGATGGTGCCGTCGGCAGGGTTGTCCGCCTGGACGTCGAGGCACTTGCCGCTGTTCGGGTTCACGAAGTTGACGAAGCCGTCGCCGGCGTCCTGGGTGATGAACTGCTGCGCGACGGTCTGGTTGCAGTCCCAGAGCTGAATCTTCGTGCCGTCCGCGGTCCCGGCTCCCTGAACGTCGACGCACTTCTGCGCCTGCGTGTTGACGATGAAGAACCCGCCGACGCCGTCGTCCTCGAGCTCGTACGACTGCGCGCCGGTGCCGTTGCACGTCCACTCCTGGATCTGCGTGCCGTCCGCCGTGCCGCCCCCCTGGGCGTCCATGCAGGACCCCGGGTGGGCGATCGCGCCGAAGTTGTAGATGTCGCCACTGGCGACACCCTGGGTGGTGTGCCCGAGGTCCTCCGACGGGGCGGAGGATCCACACCCCGCGGCGAGGAGGGCGGGTGCGAGCAAGGCGGCTGCGGGTAGGGCAATCGGGTTTCGCATGACCCGGCTCAACGCAACGGGGGTGCCATTGGGGGCGCGGCCACGTTCCGGGCGGTTGCACGTCGTATGGGAGCGTATGGGACGAAACGGGTCGCGGCCGCGACCGGATCGGTCGCGGGGTGGCGATCCAGCGGCCGTGTTCGCCGAGAGAGGATACGGACGGCCGGGCGGTACTCGCCTTCTCGATTCGCGCCGGGTTCTGGCGCTTCGGAACGGATGGCACCGCCGTTGCGAGTGCGAGTTTCATGCGAACCCATACGGCCGCGCGCCTCACCGTGCTCCTCGCCATCGTCGGCCTCCTCGTCGGAGCGTGCGGCTCCGCCTCCTCCGAGAACGTCGGGAGCACCGCGCAGGGTGTCGCCAGCGGCGACATCTACAACTTCGGCGCGATCGCGCACTCCGGCTCCTGCCTCGACGCCCGGAGCGGCGGCACGGCGGACGGCACGCAGCTCCAGGAGTGGTCGTGCAACGGCACCGGCGCGCAGTCCTTCGAGCTCGAGGACGATGGCGCCGGGGGCTTCTACGTCGTCAACACGCAGGCGCAGAGGTGCGTGGACGTCCAGTCGAGCGGCACCGCGAACGGCACGAAGATCCAGCTCTGGGACTGCAACCACACCACCGCGCAAACCTTCACCGTGCGCGACGCGGGAGGCGGCTTCGTGAGCTTCGTGAACACGAACAGCGGCAAGTGCCTCGACGTCCAGGCGGACAATCCCGCCGACGGCACCATCGTGCAGCTCTACGACTGCAACGGGACCAACGCGCAGCGCTGGAACCCCACCGTCATCGGCGCGGCGTCCGG
>JBEKGQ010000286.1:0-8425 GCA_050012715.1 Polyangiaceae bacterium | reverse complement strand
CCCGTCGACGGGTATCGCCTTCGCGGTCGCATCGACCCCGGTACCCGTCACGCCTCCGACGCCGGCGACGGAAGCCACCCGCATTCCCCCCATCGCCGTCGACGCCGGCGTTGCCGCGAAGGCCCTCGCGTCGAACGGCGACGCGACGGCGCTCGCCGCTCAGTCCTGCACGATGACCACGTGGTGGTCCTCTCTCACGCTCACGTGCCCCGTCTCTCCGGGGCACTGCCAGCAGCTCGTCCACCAGAGCGTCCGCTCCGCGGGCTTGTAGGCCAGCGCCACGGGAGCAATCTCGCCCATCATGACGAACGTCGACGCGAGCCGGTAGTTGCCCCCCGGGAGCAGCCACCACGCCGCCACGAACGACGCCGCCTTGCCCCGCGCCGCCACGACGAGCACCTGCTGCCCCGGCTCGGGGCTCCAGAGGACGGGCTGGCTCGTGAACGAGATGCCCTGGTGGTCCGCCGTCGAGCGCGCGATGTACGAGCCGTCGGCGGGATCGAAGAAGGCGAGCTCGCTGCCCACGCGCGCGAGCTCCGGCGCCTCGGTCACGAGCTTCGCGAGCTCGTCGAGGGCGAGCGTCGTCTTGCGGAAGGTGGGGTACGTCTCGCCGGTCGGAGGCGGCGGCGTCGGGACCGAAGGCGCGGCGACGCTCGCCGACGGAGGGGGGCTCGCGGCCCCGCTCGCGTCAGCGGGAGGGACCGCCGAGGACGACGCCGCGCCCCCGTCGACCGGCGCCGAGCCGCCCGGGCGGCATGCCGCCGTGCAGAGAACGAGGAGGACGGCGGCGGCCCGGCGAAGCACGAGCGGGGTCTAGCCGACCTGCCGCAACAGTCCCATCCGCTCCGCCACCCCATCGCGGTACGCCTGCCACAGCCCCAGCGCCTCCTCGCACGTCTCCACCACGGCGCGCGCCGCCTCGCTCCCGTCGGGCGCGTGGGCGAGCACCATCGTCCAGGCGTCCTCGCGGTGGCCGCCCTCGACGGCCGCGTGCGCCGTCGTCAGCCGCATCGCCTGCGGCGGGCAGCCGTAGAGCTTCACGAGCGGGTGCTCGCGAACCGCCTCGTCGCCCACGGGTCGCGCGTAGGTCCCCGCCAGCTCGGCGCGCTCGTTCACGCTTCCCTCGACGAACACGGTCAGGAGCGCCACCGCCGCCTGCCACGGTGGCGCGCATGATCGCTCCCGAAGCCACGCGCGGTAGCGTCGCGCGGCCGGGTGCAACCAGCCCTCGTCGTCGGCGAAGGCAGAGGCGTCGTAGCCGAGACCGCCCATCATCTCGAGGAACAGCGTCGGGTGCGCGTCGGTGTGAGAGAGGCCGCCCGTCTGCTCCTCGTAGAGGTTCTCCGCCAGCGCGGCGCGCACCTCCGCGAGGGGCGGCGTCACGCCGAGCGCCCGCGCGAGCAAGACCGGGAAGTCTCGCACGTAGACGAGGTACTCGTGCCGGAAGTGCTCGAAGAGCTGCGCCCGGGTCAGCCCCGCCCGCGTCAGGGCGGGGTAGGCCCAGTGGTGCTTCCGGTCCATGACCGCGAGGAGACGCTCACGAAGAGAGGACGGCGACGCCACGACGGCGATCGTGCCACCGGGACGGGCACGAGGTCATGTTTGTCGCCGCGAGAATAAATCGTTCCTTACCACCGGTGGCCGTGTGTCGGACGACATGAACCCCTAGCCAAAACGGCTAGGTGGGAAGCGCTGACCACGCTTTAGGCTTCCGAGTTATCCACCCCTCGCGGGGCGGCCCGGCTTGCGCACCGAGTGGTCATGGCTCCCCTGGTTCGTAGTCGCAAGGGATCCATGTGATGCCGACAATCACGAACCTGGCAGAGGGAACGCCTTCGAACATAACACCCGAGCCTCCTCGGTCAACGCGCAGAGCCCTACGCGGACGCCGAAAACTGGGCCCGGACGCCATTCGCGTGCCTACATCGAGCCCGCGATCATGCAAGACGCAGCGCTACCGCAGGCCGCCTCCACGTCGCGCGAGCACGCCGAGGCAGAGCCGGAGCCGTCGATGGAGCGCGCTCTCGCCGGCGAGGTGCGGTTCGCCTCGGTCGACGAGCGTGACGCGACGACCGTCCGCCTCGAGCGTACCGGCCACGTGGTGGCCGAGCTCGAGGGCATCGGTCCGTCCGCGCGGGGCCGCCTGGGCGAGGTCATCGACGAAGCGATCGAGGAGGCGCTGTCCGCGCGAGGCGCGGCGGCTCCGGGCATCACGTCGGGGAGCGACCGCGACGCCACGCTGAGCGATCAGCTGTACCGCGCGCGCCGCGTCGGGGGACGCGGGCTCGCGATCGTGCTCGGGCCACTTCGCGCGGCCGCGAGCGCGCTCGCCGCGCTCGAGCCGGAGGACTGTGCGACACTGCGCTTCCTCGCGGGCGCGACCCGCGAGCGACCGCTCGTGCTGGTCCTCGATGCGCGCGATGCCACGACGGGCGCCTACGGCGATCCGGTGCCCCTGCGATCGCTGCTGGCGGCGCCGGCGATCTCGACCCCGACCCCGACCCCGACGCTGCTCGCGCCCGTGCCCGTGCCCGCGCCCGCGCCCCCGCCCGCGCCCCCGCTCGCGCCCGCGCCCCCGCCCCCGCTCGCGCCCGCGCCCCCGCTCGTCCTCACGCCCGACCCGCCTCTCGTCCTCTCGTCGCCGCTCCCCTCCCCCGTCTCCCCCGCCGCCCGCCACACCGCGGGTGCCACCGTGGTCGCCAGAGAAGAACCGTGGCGCGCGTGGACGCTCCAGCTCACCGCCGCGCGCGGGCCCCAGCCCCTCGCCGTCCTCGAGAAGCTCTTCACCGAGAGCTACATGCCGCTCGCGAACGCCATCGCCTCCGGCCTCGACGACCCGCGCGCGCGGCACGCCCGCGACGAGTTCGCGGCCACCTTTTCCAAGGGCTACGCCGACGCCTCCCCGACCTTCGCGTCGACCACCAAGCGGCCGCGCATGGTCCTCGACGCGCACGACGCCGCCGCCCGCATCGCGCGCCTCCACGGCGCCCGCTCCACGCGCGTGCTCCTCGTGGACGCGATGCGATGGGACGTCGCGCGCATGGTCGAAGAGCGCGTCGTGGCGAAGCTCGGCTCGCAGGCGTCGCTCACCGACGAGCTCCTCTTCTGGAGCGCGCTCCCGACGACGACCCTCCGCCAGCTCGAGACCATCGCGCGCGGCGTCGAGGCCCTCCGCTCGCCGGCGGCGCTCGACGACGAGCCCGAGCCTCCGCGCGGTCGCACCGCCGAGTTCGTGCGCCGCATGCGCGTCGGCCCGCGCGAGGTCCACAGGCTCGACGTCGTCGAGGCGCGCGTGCAGGCGGCGCGCGGCACGGTGCTGCGTGATCTCCCGGAGATCGCCGAGGCGGCGGCCGAGGCCATCGCACGTCACGCCGAGAGCTGCCCGCCGCGCACGCTGCTGCTCGTGACCGGCGACCACGGTTTCGCCGTCGACCGCACCGGCTCGGCCCGCGAGGGCGGCGCGACACCGGAAGAGGTGCTCGTGGGCGCCTTCGCGCTGCTCGTCGGCGACGTGCACTGAGGTCCCCGCGAGAGGGCGCCTCTTCTCGTTCGTCGTTCCTCGTCCGCGTGTGCGACCATGGACGCTCCCCCCATGCCCGCCGAATCGCCGCTCCTCGCCGGATGGATCGCGCGGGCGGGGGATGCGCGCGTCGCCTTCCACGACGCGCGCGGTGAGACGCCGTGGTCCGCCGCGGTCGACGCGTCCGAGCGGGTCGCAGCGTCGCTCCTCGGCGGGAGGCGCTCGCTCGAGGGCGAGCGCGTGGCGCTCCTCGTGTCGCCGGGGGCCGACTTCGCGACGTGCTTCTTCGGCGTGCTGCGCGCGGGCGGGGCGGTCGTGGTGCTCTCGCCGCTGCACCCGGCGCCGGAGACCCGGTACTTCTGCGACGACGCCGGGGTGCGCACGGTCCTCGCGTCGGCGGATCTCGCGGACCGCGCCGCGCCTCTCGCCCCCGAGCGGAGCGTCGTCCTCGCCGCCGAAGCGCTGTCCCACCCGCGAAGCCGCTTCTTGGGGCCCATGCCCCTCGAGCGCGACGCCGCGCTGCAGCTCTACACGAGCGGCACCACCGGCAAGCCGAAGGGCGCGGTCATCTCGCACGCGAACCTCGCGGTGCAGCAGAACCTCCTCCGTGACGCCTGGGACTGGCGCGCGGAGGACACGCTGCTCCACGTCCTCCCGCTCCACCACATGCACGGGCTCGCGATCGCGCTGCTCTCGGCGGTGGGCGCGGGCGCGGCCACGCGCTTTCTGCCCGCCTTCGACGCGCGCGCCACGTGGGACGCCATGGAACGCGCCTCCGTCTTCATGGCCGTGCCGACCATCCATGCGAAGCTCGTCGCCACCTTCGACGCCGCGGAGCCCTCCACGCGCGACCGCTGGGCCGCCCACGCTTGCGCGCTACGCCTCGTCACGAGCGGAAGCGCGGCGCTCCCCGTCACGGTCGGCGAGCGCTGGCGCGCTCTGACCGGCGCCTACCCGCTGGAACGGTTCGGGATGACCGAGATCGGCGTCGGCTCGACGAATCCGCTCGATCCGTCGGCGCGCCGCCCGGGAACCGTCGGCCAGCCCCTGCCCACGGTGCAGACTCGCGTCGTCGAGGACGAGCTGTGGGTCGCCGGCCCGAGCGTCTTTGCCGGGTACCACCAGAAGCCCGACGCCACGCGCGAGTCCTTCGTGGCCGACGGCGGGACGCGGTGGTTCAAGACGGGCGACACGGTCGCCCACGACGACGCCGGCTACCTCCGCATCCTCGGCCGCACGAGCGTCGACATCCTGAAGAGCGGTGGCTACAAGCTCAGCGCCCTCGAGATCGAGGAGGTTCTGCGCGAGCACGGCGCGGTGGCGGAGGTGGCGGTCGTCGGCCTGCCGGACGAGACCTGGGGCGAGCGCGTCGTGGCGTGCGTCGTGCCGCGTCCGGGGCGCGACGACGAGTGCGCGGAGGACGCGCTCCGTGGCTTCGCGCGCGAGCGGCTCGCGCCGTACAAGATCCCGCGGCAGGTCGTCCTGATGCGCGAGCTGCCGCGCAACGCCGTGGGCAAGGTGTTGAAGCCCGAGCTCCGCGCGAAGCTCACAGCCCTCGCAGGGCCCCCCGCAGCTCGTCCGACTTGACGACCCGACCGGCGACGCGGAGAACGATGCGACCCGTGCGGTCGAGGACCACCGTCGCCGGAACGCCCGTCACGTCGCCGAACGGGCCGCCTCCCGCCGTCGTCGTCTCGTCGGCGAGCGCCACCGGGAACGGGATCGAGAGCGCCTTCTTGTAGAGCTCGACGATCTCGCGGTTCTCGCGCGCCTCGAGCGCGACGGCGGCGTAGTTGACCTTGTCCGCATCGTGGCGCGCCATGACGACGAGGAAGTCGACCTGCGCCTGCGCGGGGAGGCTGCCGGTGGTGATGAAGGTGATGACGGTAGGCTTGCCGCGCGTCGCCTCGGAGCTCACCGGCCGCTCGTCCACCGAGTCGTAGGAGAAGTCGATCGGCGCGTGCACCTCGGCCTTCGAGATGCCGGGCCGGTCGTCGGCCAACGGCGCGCCGGTCGAGCCCCCGCAGGCGGCAACTGCGGCGAGCGCGGCGCCGAGGCCGCTACTCGTCGCTCTTCTGGCCCACGAACTGATCGTCACGGTTCGAGAAGAGGACGTTGAAGGTGGTGAGCGAGCCATAACAGCCGGTGATGTACTGCTGGAGCTGCATCTTCTCGTCGTCAGCGAGCTTGGGGTTCGAGTTTATCTTCTGCTCGAGCACCCGCAGCTTGTCCCGGATGAGCACGATCTTGTGAAAGAGCGAGTCGAGGGGGATGTGCTTGTCCTGCGTCCCCGGCTTGCCGGGCTTGAGGATCATTTCTCCGCCCTCCCAGCGGCCGGTCATCTCGACGCGGCCCACCCCGAGCTCGTCGCGGATGACGTGCGAAAGTACCCTTCGAAATTCGTCGGCGTCCATGTCGAGCAGGTCCTCCGGCAGGGCGAGCGGTCGCGCGGCGTCCGCCCGGTCGTTGTGATCGTACTTCGTGTCCGACGACGGTCGAGCGCGGGGCGCCCCTTGCGGGCGCCTCGGCGTCGTCTCGGGCCTGGCTTTGAATTCGCCGCGGCGTACCCACTGCGAGCACGTGCTGGTGTCGTAGAGCGGCGAAGGCCACACGCCGAGCAGGCACTCGCCGTGCCGCTTGACCTCGCCCGTTTCGTCGAACGTCTCGACGACGCGGACGAAGCGCGCGCACGATCCGCAGCGGCGTTCGGCGTCGTCGGCCATCGACCGCTTTTCATACCACGCCGCTGCTCGCGTGTGCTCGGGCGCCCTCAGACGTGGGGACCGGCGCCGTCGTCGTCCTCCAGGCTCGGACCGAAGAGGTGCGCGAACGATGCCAGCGCGGCGGGCGTCGTCCGCTGCTCGCGCTTGTCGGCGAGGATCGCGTGGGCGAGCTCCTCCACGACGACGCGCAGCGGCGTCGGCTCGACGGGCACGCCGTCGACCTCGCGAACGACGCGAAGGTCACCCGCATGGCGCAGCGGCTCGTGGCGCACCGCAACGAAGCCGCCCGCCGGCGTGTAGCGGCACTGCAGGACCTGCACGAACTCGAGGTAAAGCGGCGCCACGATGACGCAGGCGTGCGTCCCGTCGCGCGCCACACCCCGTAGCGCCTTCGCCTCCGGCCCCGGCGTACGCTCCGCGCCGACATCGCCGGCGACGGCCCCCTCGCCCGCGATGGTCTGCTCGATGCGCTCCCGGCGCGCGGGCTCCGACTCGACCGCGAGCAGCGGCGCGTACAGCGCCACGAGCGGCACGCCGAGGGCAGGCCCGTCGGCCTCCAGCGCGTCGAGCCAAGCGTCGCGCCCTTCGTCGGGCAGCGACTCGTAGGCGAGCGCCGCGGCCATCGCTGCCTCGGCATCCGTCGCGAGGGCGGAGAGCCAGCTTCGCCACGCAGCGCGAACGCGATCGTCGTCGTCGGTCTCGCCGGGCATCGGGAACGCGGCACGCTAGCAACGTCGGAGAGCGATCGGAAGTCTGGACAGGCGCGTACTTGACAGTGACGTGCGTCGCAAAGGATCGTCTGTGGACAAGCTGTGGCTCCAAACGACTCCCCCGAGGTCCTCGCGCGCTTTCACGCGGAGCTCGACCTCGTCGACATCGCAGCGAAGCAGACCATCCGCCGCATGGCGAGGATGGTGACGCTCGACGATCTCAAGTCGTTCGGTCGTGAGGGGCTGCTGCAAGCCGCGCGCACGTTCGACCCCGCGCGCGGCGTCCCCTTCCGGCGCTGGGCGAACCTCCGCATCAAAGGGGCCATGCTCGATGGCGTGCGTCAGTGGGGGACCCTGCCCCGGCGTGTGTACCGCGAGCTCCAGGGCATGGAGGCGGGCGACCGGATGCTCGAGTCGTACGACGAGGAGGACGCGGCGAACCCCGCGGCCACGCCGGAGACCGCGGACGATCGGCTGACCACGTATCTCGCCGGCATCGCCACGGCGATCGCCGTCGGCACGATGATGGCGTCGCCACGCGAGAACGTCGACCCCGACGGACGCGACGTGACGCCCGAGGATCTCCTCGGTGAGGCCGAGCTCATGGCGCGCGTGAAGGCCATCGTCGCTCAGCTCCCGGATCAGGAGCGTACCCTCGTCGAGCGGCACTATTTCCGCGGCCAGACGCTCGACGAAGCAGCGGCGTCGCTCGGCCTCTCCAAGTCCTGGGGCAGCCGCCTGCATGCCCGCGCCATCGAGTCCATCGGCAAGGAGCTCCGCCGCACCGGCGACGTGTAGGCGCGAAGCTGGGTCACTGCCCCTGGATCACCGTCTTCAGGGCGTTCGTGGCGTTCTCGACGAGACGGGACGCGAGGTCGACTGCCTCGCTGTAGCGGTAGACGCCCGCCTGCAGCACGATGAGATCCGCGGCGTTCAGCCCTCCCAAGCGCGCCGATGCAATGGCCTGGTGGACCGTCGTCTCGCTCCCCTGCACTTCGTGACCTAGGCCGCGCAGGAGGCGGGCGAAGGGAGAGGGCGCGTCGCCGGGCGCCGGCGACGCGGCGTCGGCCTTCGGGAGGGCAGGGGGAAGCGGCGCGGCGCGCGCTTCGCGGAGGGGGGGGATGGCCATGGCTTCTCCTTCGTCCACCCATCGGCCGGGCCCGAGCGCGGTTGCGTCGAAAGTGGTAGGTGCCAGGCCGGCAGCATGTCGAGGAGCGAGCGGGTCGTCGTGGCCATGAGCGGCGGGGTCGACTCGTCGGTCGCGGCGGCACGCCTTCTGGACGCGGGGCACGACGTCGTGGGCGTCACGCTGCACCTCTGGGACTACGACGAGGCGCCATCCGAAGGCCCGCGGAGCCACGGACGTTGCTGCGCGCCCGAGGACCAGTACGACGCGCGACGCGTCGCCGACGCCCTCGGTTTTCCGCACTTCACCTTCGACCGGCGCGCACTCTTCGCGCGGGCCGTCGTCG
>JBEKGQ010000285.1:0-8446 GCA_050012715.1 Polyangiaceae bacterium | reverse complement strand
CTGACACGCGGTGTCGGGCCCGCGCGGACGCTCGGTTCCATCGCGGAGCTGGAGCCCTTCTTCGACGGACGCACCTCGAGTCGACCCCCGCCGCCGGGGATGAGCCAGGCGCCGCCGCTGCGGGTCCCGCTCGCGTCGTCGGTGCCCGACGTCGCCGCGCAGCCCCCTCCCAAGCGCGCGCCGTCGTGGGGTCCGTCGGTCGGAGCGTCGTCGCCGCTCCCGCCCCCTCGTCGCAAGGTCGACACGCTGCGGCCCGTGAACGCGGGTGCGCCACCTCCACCGGCACCGCCTTCACCGCCCGCGCCCGCCGTGGAGACGCTGCCCATCGTCAGCGCGACGCCGTACGCCTTCGGACAGGCGGCGATGGCCACTCCCGGCGCGGAGGATCCGGTGACGATCCGGCGCCCTCCGCCGACGCCGCCTCCGCCGCAAGCGCACTTCGACCCGTCTTCGCCGCTGCCACCGCCGACCAACCCGATCCGGGCGCCGATGCCGACCGGCGACGACGAGCTCCCGGCGATGCGGGCGTGGCAACCCTCCGCGATGGACGAGTCGTACACCCTCCCCAGGCAGCGTCGGGTGGGCGGGTGGGTGGTGGCGTTCGTGCTCATCCTGGCGGTGGGCGTGGGGGGGTGGGTCGTGGCCCGCCCCTACCTCGCCGCGCGGCCGGGCCCGGCCGCGGCGCAGCTCGATCCGCGCGCGCAGGGCTTCGTCGCCGACGGCGAGAAGGCGATGACCGACGGGAACCTCGACCTCGCGCAGGAGGACTTCGACAAGGCGAGCGCGCTGGCGGAGCACGATCCGCGCGTCCTGCTCGACGAGGCGCGGGTGGCCGCGGCGAGGACCGACGTACCCTGGCTCGCGCTGCGGCTGCTGCCGCCGACGGCCAACGACGAGCTGCGGACCATGAAGGCGCAGCTCGCCGATCGCGTGCCTCGCGTGAAGAAGGCGGCGGACGACGCGACCGCGGCGGCGCCGGAGGATCCGGCGGTGCTGCGCGCGAAGGTCGACGCGCTCCGCCTCGTCGGCGAGCGAGAGGCGGCGCGGACGCTCGTGCCGAGGATCTCCCCGCAGGCTTCGCAGCCGGAGACGGCGTACGTGCTGGCGGCGCTCGATCTCTCGGAGACCGATCCGCTGTGGACGACGGTCATCGATCGGCTGCGCCTCGCGGCCGCGGGCGAGGGGAACGGCGGGCGGGCGCGCGCGGCTCTCGTGTACGCGCTCGCGAAGTCGGGGGACGCCGCCGGGGCGAAGGGGGAGCTCGCGAAGCTCGACGCGCTGACCCGGCCGTATCCGCTCTTGCCGCAGCTCCACGCCTTCGTCGACCGCGCGCCCGTCAAGCCGAGCATCGACGGTGGTGTCGCCGCCAGCGTCCCGCACATCGACGTGAGCGCCCTGCCGACGCAGGCGCCTCCCCCGGCGGCGGGAGGCGGAGGCGGAGGAGGCGGCGACGAGCCTGCGGGCGACATGGCGAGCGGCGGGATGAAGGCCGCCGCGCAGGCCATCAAGAAGGGGGACTGGAATCGCGCCCGTCAGATCTACGGCGCGCTCGTGTCGCGCAACCCGTCCGACTCTGAAGCGCTCTCCGGTCTCGGGGACGTCGAGCGGGCCCAGGGGAACTCGGGCGGCGCCATCGCCGCGTACAGGCGCGCGCTCGCGGTGAACCCGTCGTATCTGCCGGCCCTCCTCGGAGTGGCCGACACCGAGTGGTCGAGCGGCGATCGCGGGAGTGCTCAGCGCGCCTACAAGGACATCATGGAGCGCTTCCCCGAAGGGACGTACCCCGCGTACGTGAAGCAGCGCGCGGAGCCGTCCGCGCCCCCGCCGGCGGCGGTCACGGCGACTCCACCGGCCGCGCCGACGGGGGCGAGCGACTCGACCGGGACGGCGGCCGCGCCGACCGCGGCGCCGAAGCCGGCTACCTCCGCCAACCCCGAAGGGCTCTGACATGCGCCGCCGTGCCCTTGGCGTCGCGCGCCGGGTCGTCGCGGCGGCGGGCCTCGCGACCATCGCGGTGTCTGCGGGGTGCGACGGCCGTCATCACGCGTCGCCGTCCTCCGGGCCATCGCACGAGGAGCCTCACGCCGGCCCGGCCATCGCCGTTCTCGATCTGTCCGACGGCGTTCCGGAGCTCCCGCCGACCGGGCTGCTCGGCCTTTCGCCGAAGGGAGCTTCGTTCGTCGACCTGGCCCGCGAGGTGGATCGCCTGGGCCACGACAAGGAGGTGCGCGGAGTCCTCGTCCGCCTGGGGACGGCGCGCATCGGCCTCGCCCGCTCCCAGGAGATCGGCGCCATGCTCGGGGCACTGGGGGCGAAGATGCCCGTGTGGTGCCACGCCGACGATCTGTCGAACGGCACGCTCTACCTCGCGGCTCGCGCTTGCAAGCGGATCTGGATCACGCCGGCGGGCGGCGTCGATGCGGTCGGCATCGCGGCGCAGACGATGTACTTCCACCGGCTGCTCGCCGACGAGCTCGGGCTCGACGTCGACTTCCTGCAGGTCGGGAAGTACAAGGGCGCGGAGGAGCCGTTCACGCGCGACGGGCCGAGCCCGGAGGCGCGCGCGTCGCTCCAGTCGACGCTGTCGGACATGCGCGCGGTGTGGCTCGAGGGGCTCCACCAGGCCCGCCCCTCGGTCGCGGAGGCGACGCCGGAGGACGGCCCGTACCCGGCGGGGGTCGCGAAGGCGCTCGGTCTCGTCGACGACGTCGGCTATTTCGACGAGGCGCGTGACGCGCTCGAGAACGTCGCCTCGGCGGTGCGCGCCGAGGTGCGCCTGGGAGGTGGGGCGGCTTCGGGCGGCGGCGACGATCTGTCCGACATCCTCCGCGCGATCGCGGGGGAGTCGCTCGGCTCGGCCCCGATCGCGCTGGTCCGGGCCGAAGGGGCCATCTCGATGGACGGAGGGGGAGGGCTCCTCTCCGAAGGCGGCGGTGTCGTCGAGCGCCGGATGGTGCGGACGCTAGCGCGGCTCGAGCACGACGACGACGTGAAGGCGGTGGTGCTGCGCATCGACTCGCCGGGCGGCAGCGCGCTGGCGAGCGATCTCCTGTGGCACGAGCTGATGCGCGTCCGCGCGAAGAAGACGCTGATCGTGAGCGTCGGCGGCATGGCGGCGAGCGGGGGCTACTACATGGCCTCGACGGGCGCCGCGATCTTCGCCGACGAGACGAGCATCGTCGGCTCCATCGGCGTCGTGGGCGGGAAGATCGCGGCCGACCGGGCCCTCGAGAGATTCGGCGTGCACGCCGAGACCATCGCCGCCAAGCCCGATGACCCTCACGCCGCCGCCCGCGCCGCCTACGAGTCGCTGCTGACGCCCTGGGACGAGGCCACCCGGGCGCGCATGCTGGAGACGATGACGGCCATCTACGACCTCTTTCTCGCGCGCGTCGCCGAGGGCCGGGGCATCCCGGTCGAGCGGGTGGCCGCCTCCGCCGAAGGCCGCATCTTCAGCGGGCGCGAGGGAAAGACCCGCGGTCTGGTCGACGAGCTGGGCGGGCTGACCGAGGCCATTGCGCGCGCGCAGACGATGGCCGGGCTCGGCCCGGACGCCCGGGTGAACGTCGTGGGCGAGAGCTCGGGCCTCCTCGACGCGCTCGCGGAGGACGAGCCGCAGAGCCGCGCCGAGGCCCTGGGAGCCTGGCCCGACCGCGCCGCGGCAGAGGTGGGGACGGCGGCGACCGCGGTGGGATCGGTCGCGGCCTCGCTCCTCCAGCGCGCGGGGCCGGAGGTCCTGTCCTTCGCGGACAGCCTGGCTCCCCTCGGGCGGCATGAGCGGGTGCTCTGTGCGCTGCCCTACGCGCTGACCGTCCGCTGAGCGTTCCTGGTCTCCGGGAACCTGCAATCGGGCGAGGACCTGGCGTACGATCGTCGCAGGATGATCCCGTCCGATCGCCACCCGGAAGGCGAGGCGCCCACCGCGGTCGGCGCGGCGCTCGAGGAGCCGCGGTCCACGCGCGGGACCCTGCCGCCGCCGGAGTGGACGACGCCGCAGGGGCGCTACTCGCGCGCGACCCTCGCTCCACCTCCGCTCGAGCGGCGCAAGGGCGTGCGCGCGGACGAGGCGTGGCTGCGCGCTCGGGTCGAGGAGGCGCGGGCGGCGGGCGAGTCGGCGGCCACGCGCGAGGCGTGCGCGGCGCTCGCCCGGTGGCTGGCTTCGCGCGATCGCGACCTCGACGAGGCGGTGGATCTCGCCCTCGAAGCGCTCCGTGGGGGCGACGACATCGAGCTGAGGCGCGAGGTGGCGGCGTGGCTCGAGAGCCTCGGGGAGGCCGCTCGCGCGGCAGGGGCCCTGCGGCCGATCGCCGCGATGCCCGAGGTCGAGTCCGCGGAGGCGGCCTACGTCCTGGTGCGGACGGGCGTGCTGAAGGCGCGCGCCGGGGCCGGAGCCGGCGCGGCGGCGGCGTTCGAGGCGGCGTTGCCCATCGCACCGGAGGATCCCTTGCCGGCGGAGCTCCTCGGAGCGCTCGCGGAGTGGGATCCCGACGCCGTTCCGATGACGGCCGCGGCCGAGGCCTACGTCGAGGCGGCGCGCCGGCGCGCGACCCAGGGAAGTGACGATGGGGAGCTCGAGGATCTGTGGCGCGCCTTCGCCATCGACGCCACGAGCGGCCGCGCCGTGCAGGCCCTCGTCGACGCGCTCGAGCGTCGAGGCAAGCAAGACGCCGCCGACGAGGCCTGGCGCGAGCACGCGCGTCGCGTCGGCGGTCGCGACGCGGAGCGCGCCGCGGTGGTGCACGCGCGCCGGAGGGATGGAGCGGCGTCCGCGCACGCGGGCGCGCGAGCGCTCGCGGCGGCCCTCGACGAAGGGCTGGACGCCAGCTTCGAGGGAGAGGCGGCGGCGGTGCTCGACGGCATCCTCCTGGGCCTCGGCATGCACGAGACCGTCGCGTCGCGCCTCGTAGTGCGGGGGAGTCGGGGCGCACCGGCGGAGCGGGCGGGGCACCTCGTCGAGCTCGCGCGACTCTGCGCCGGTCCGCTGGCCGACCACGCCCGCGCGACCGCCGCCTACGTCGCCGCGCTCGCCGCCGATCCCTCGTGCGAAGAGGCCACCGCCGCGCTGCGCGATCGGCACCCCGACGCCTCGGTGCCGTACGCGCACGACGACGACCGGACCGACTCGCGGGCATCCACGGCGACGGCCTGGGTGCGCGCCGCGGCATCCCGTGACGTCAAAGCGCAGGTCTCGGCGCTCGAGCGCGTCGCCTCCACGACCACCGGCGCGGTACGGGCGGTGCTCCTGTCCACCGCCGCCGAGCGTGCCCGCGCGAGCGGCGACACGCGGGCGGCCCGCCGTCTCGCGGAGCTCGCCGTGCACGCCGAGCTCACCAGCCCGCGAGCCATCGCAACCCTGGCGGACGTGATGCTCGAGGGGACGCTCGACCGCTCGGCCGCCGCGGCGCTGGAGCGCGCCATCGTCGTGGTGGGGCCGCGCGCGGGCTGGTGCGCCTCGCTGGCGGACGCGCTCGACGTGCTGGGCGAGACCGAGCTCGCCGTCGGCTGGAGTCAGCGAACCGTTGCGCTGCGTCCCGGTCATCGCGAGGCCATCGAGAAGCTCCTCGATCGACTGGTGCGCTCCGGCGACGGCGGGCGCCTCGGTGACACGCTCGCGTGGCTGCTCTCGCAGCCGCAGCCCGCGGCCTGGCTCGGCGTCCCGTTCGCGCGCGCGCTCCGCGACCTCGTCACGCTCGACGCGGATCGCGGCGCGGTCGTCGCCCGTCGCGCGCTCGATGTCTTCGGGCCGAAGATCGAGCCGTTGCGCGAGGCGATGCTCGAGGTGGCGCAGCGGGCGTCCGACGCCGGTTTCGCGGCGGCGATCCTCGAGCGCTGGACCGCCTGCAGCACGGAGGGGACCGAGCGCTCGCCCCTCCTCGTGCGCCTGGCCGATCTGCGCGAGCGACTCGGCGACGACGAAGGCGAGGCCCGCGTCGTGGCTCGGGCCGCCCAGGAGGGGGTCGCCTCTACAGAGATCGACCGGCACCTCGCGCGCCTGGGCGAGCGTCCCCTCGGACCCGACGGTCAGCTCTGGCGACTGCGCGCGCGCGCCGAGCGCCTCGGACTCTCGGGAGACGCGGAGGCGACGTCGCTGGCTTGGCGCGACCTCGGGGGGGCGCTCTGGGATCTCGCCGACGACCGCGTCGGGGCGATCACCGCGTGGCAGCGGGCGGCGCGGCTCTCCAAGTCCCGCGGACACGCCACGCTGGCGCTCGACCTCGTCACCTTCGCCGGCAGCAGCTTCGCCTTCGAGTACCTGGCGCGGCTCATCGAGACCGAGCCCGACGCGGCGACCGCCGCGGTCATCGCGGCCGACGTGGCGCGAGCCGCGCTGTCGACGGGCGAGCCGCACCTCGCCTTCGACCTCGCGGCGCGGGGTCTGGCACGCACCCCGACGTACGCCGATGCGCTCGCGGTGGCCGAGCGCGCGGCCGACGTCACGCGCGAGCACCCCGCGCTGTCTGCCCTCTACGAGCTCGTGGCGTCCCGCGCCCTCGGGCGTTTCGGCCGCCGCGCCGCGCACTATCGCGGCGCGCGCTTCTTCGAGCGACACGGCGCGCGAGCGCTCGCCCTCAAGCACGCGGCGCAGGCCTTCTATGCCGTGCCCTCCGAGGGGTCCTCGTTTCAGTTGCTGGCGAGGGCGGCCGAGCGCGCCGGAGACCCGACGCAGGCCGTGCGCACCATCGAGCTCGTCGCCGAAGCCTCCGGTCGCTCCGCGGCACGCGCGGGCTGGCTCCTCCGCGCGGCAAGCATCGCCGGCGACGGCGAGGACGGCGTGCGCCGCAAGGTCGACGTGTTGCTCCGCGCCTCGGTCGCGTCGCCGAACGTCGCCACCATCGGCCTGCTGAGGGACGCCGGGCGGGAGCTCCTGCGGTTCGGGCCGGAGGAGCAGGACGCGCTCGAGCTCCGCCTGGGACGCGCGGCGCGCACGATCACGGACCATCTCGAGGGCCCCGACGGGGCCAGGATCGCCATCGCCTTCGCCGGGGCCTCGCTCGAGCTCTTCGCCGACGCGGAGGGTGCTTTCGCGTCGATCGAGCGCGCCATCGCCGCCGATGCCGACGTCGACGAGTACGCGAGCTTGACGTCGTGGGCGCCGACGCTCGCCCTCGCCGCCGACGCGCGCGGGCGCATGGCCAAGCTGCTCGACGCGGCCGAGGGCCCCCACGCGAACGTAGGCGTCGCCGTCCTGCGGCTCCTCGCCGCCGTCGCGGCGGCGGTGGGCGACGACGGGCTTCGCGCCCGCGCCTCGGTCGCCGCCGCAGTGCGCGAGCCGGAGGACGACCAGCTCGTCGTCGACGCGGATGGCGCCGTCCGGCGGGTCCCGGCGCTGGCCGATCGCCTCGACAAGCGCGTCACCCATCGCCGGCGGGCGGACGCCCTGGTGGCGGGCGCGCGCCAGCGCGTGACGGACGGAGCCCACGCGGACGCGGCGAAGCTGTTCGAGCACGCGGCCGACCTCCTCGATGGCGCGGAGCGGGCCGAGGTGGAGCGGGACCTGCGCGCGGCCTGGGACGCCGCCGGGCGGGGGAGCGAGATCGACGCCCGCGTGCAGCGGGAGGCAGCCAGCCAGGGCGCGTCGCCTTCGATGCGAGCCGATCGATGGATGGAGATCGCCGAACGGCGTGAGACCCGCGGGGACCGCATCGGGGCGGTGCGGGCGCTCCTCGAGGCGTGCAAGCTCGATCCGGCGCCGATGGATCGATGGAGCGCGCTCGAGCGCGTGGCCGAGACCGCCGGCGACGACGAGGCCCGCGTCGCCGCGCTCGGGGAGATCGTGACGCGCGTCGGGGACGACGGGCGAGGTCCGGTGTTCAAACGGCTCGCTCGCGCGCACGAGCGCCGCGGCGATCTCGACGCGGCCATCGACGCCTGGGCCCGGGTGCTCTCGCTCGATCCGGAGGACGAGGAGGCCGACCACTCCGTCGAGTCGCTCATCGTGGCGCGAGGGCGCTTCGACGAGCTGGCCGACCACCTCGGCCGTCGCGCCGAGCGTCTCAGCCTTCACTCGGGGACGCGCGAGGTGCTGCGGGCGGTGCGGTTGCGGCGGGCCGCGATCCTCGAGCAGAGGCTCGGCCGGGTCCGCGAGGCGTGCGACGAGCTCGCCCTGTTGCTGGGGGAGTGGCCGGACAACACGGGCGCGCTCCGCTACCTGGCGGATCTCCTCGATCGTCAGGCGGCTTTCTCCCGGTCCGCTCCGCTGTGGCGGCGGGCGGCGATGCTGGAGAGTGATCCGGGGGAGCGCGATCAGCTCGAGCTGCGCGCGGGACGTGCTTCGCTGACCGCCGGGGACCTCGAGGCCGCCATGGACCACGCGACGCGGGTGCTCGAGCGAAGCCCGGGCGACCCGGCGGCGCTCGCGCTGCGGGTCGAGGTCGCGCGCGCCCTCGGGGCGGATGCGGAGCTGGGCGATGCCCTCGACGCGCTCGGGTCCGGGCGCGGCGTGGAT
>JBEKGQ010000284.1:0-8448 GCA_050012715.1 Polyangiaceae bacterium | reverse complement strand
AGATGCGCACCTCCTCGCCCACCTCCGCCGCGCGCACGCGGTCGGCGAGGGCGCCGAGGGCCAGGAGATCGGCCCCGTGGAAGCGCCCCGCGGCGAGGGACGCGACGTTCCCGGCGCGACGAGCGGCCAGCACGTCGGAGAGGCCCGCGGCGTCGATCGCCCGGTCGACGAGAGCGCTCACGTCGACCCCCAGCGCCGGAGCAGGCCGTGCTCGAAGCCGAGGTGGTCGAGGAGGCGCCCCACGACCGTGTCGATCGCGTCCTCGAGCGTCGCCGGCTTGCCGTAGAACGACGGCATCGCCGGGAGCACGAGCGCCCCGAGTCGCGCGAGCTGGGTGAGGTTCTCGAGATGCACGAGCCCGAGCGGCGTCTCGCGCGGCACGACGACGAGGGTGCGTCGCTCCTTGAGCATCACGTCGGCGGCGCGCGTGAGCAGCGTGTCGGAGATGCCGTGGGCGATGCGCGCCGCGGTGCCCATCGAGCACGGCACGACGGCCATCGCGTGCCAGCCCGCGCTGCCGCTCGCGAACGGCGCCTTGTAGTCGCGGATGCCCCAGACGGGGACCCCGAGCTCCTCGCGCAGGTCGCCGCCGCACTCGAGGGCCCAGACCTCCGGCGCGGTCTGCGAGACGCAGACGCCGAGCTCCACGTCGTCCCGCTGCTTCAGTACCTGGAGCAGCCGGCGCGCGTACGGTGCGCCGCTCGCCCCGGTGATGCCGACGACGATCTTCCGCCTCGCGACGCTACTCATGGGCCACCTCGGCACGGACGATGGAAGCGACGCCGAGCGTCAGGTCGAAGCCCGTGACGTGGGCGAACCCGGTCTCCTCCAGCGTGCGCTCGTACTCCGGGCGGGTGAGAAACCCCGCCATGCTCCCCGCGAGGTACTCGTAGGCGCCGCGGTCGCCGGACATCCAGCCGCCGAGGGCCGGCAGCACGACGCGGGCGTAGGCCCGATGGAAGGCGCGCGTCGCCAGGCGGCTCGGACGGAACAGCTCGAGCGTCACGAAGACCCCTCCCGGCCGGAGTACGCGACGTACCTCGCGAGCGCCGGCGCGCGGGTCCGACAGGTTGCGCATCCCGAAGCCGCAGACGACGGCGGCGAACTCCCCGTCGGCGAAGGGCAGCGCGGTGGCGTCGCCGACGATGGTCTCCGCGCGCGGCACCTTGGGGCGCCCCCGATCGAGCATGCCCGCCGAGAAGTCGAGGGCGACGATGCGATCCGCGGGGCGAGCGGCGGCGACCAGCGCGGTCAGATCCATCGTCCCCGCGCAGAGGTCGAGCACCGGGCCCGGTCGGCTGCCGGTGAGCTGGGCAACGGTCCGCGCCCGCCAGCGGCGGTCGATGCCCGCGGACATGACGTGGTTCACGCTGTCGTAGGTCGGCGCGATCCGGTCGAACATGCGGCGCGCCGCGGTTCCGTGGGCCGCCTCTTCGCCGCGGCGTGCGCGAACATCGGCGATGGGGCTCGTCGTCGTGGGCATCGTCATCACCTCCGCAGGAGCTCCCGCGCGGCCCCGAGGACGCGCTCGATCGCACCGCCCCCGTGGACGCCGTTGGTGGGCGCGACGCCGTTCGCGCGCGCGGGCGCGCCGGCGAGGCCGAGCTCCGCCAGCAAGGCCTCCGCGCGCGCGGCGACCTCGGGGCTCGTACGGCACGGCTCGGGCCACTCGCGGGTGTAGCCCTCTTCGCGCCACTTGCGCGTGCCGTCGATGCTCACCTTGCTTCCCCACAGCGCCTGGTTCGCGCCGTGGTCCAGCTGGTCGATCGGCCCGTCGACGAACGCGAGGTCCCGCTTGGGATCGAGGTTGGCGAGGAGCCTCCACGCGACCTGCCCGACGTCCTGCACGTCGACGTCGTCGTCGAGCACGCAGATGACCTTCGAGAAGGACATCTGCCCGGACCCCCACAGGCCGTGCGCGAGCCTCGCGGCGTGGAACGGGTACTGCTTCTTGATCGAGAGGAGCACGAGGTTGTGGAACGCGCCCTCGACGGGGAGGTTCATGTCCACGATCTCCGGGAAGAGCATCCGGAGGAGCGGGAGAAAGAGCCGCTCCGTGGCCTTGCCCAGCCAGGCGTCCTCCATGGGCGGCGGCCCGACGAGGGTGGCGGGAAAGACGGCATCCGCCCGGTGCGTGAGCGCCGTCACGTGAAAGCGGGGAAAGCCCTCGACCGGCGTGTAATAGCCGGTGTGATCGCCGAACGGACCCTCGTCGACGAAGGGCTCGCTCGGGTCGACGTATCCCTCGAGCACGAAGTCGGCGTCGGCGGGGACCTCGAGCGCCACCGTCTTGCCGGGGACGGTCGCGACCGCGCGCTTGCGGAGGAAGCCGGCGAACATCCACTCGTCGATCCCGTCGGGGAGCGGGGCGGTCGCCGCGTACGTGAGCGCCGGGTCGCCCCCGAGGGCCACCGCGACCTCGAGCCGGCGGAGCCCGAGCTCCTTCGCGCGCCGCATGTGGCGAGCTCCGGTCTTGTGCACCTGCCAGTGCATGGCGGTGCTCCGGCGGTCGAGCTTCTGCATCCGGTAGCAGCCGACGTTGCGGACCTGCGTCTCCGGATCGCGCGTGATGACCTGGGGGAGCGTGATGAACGGGCCGCCATCGTCGGGCCAGCACGTCAGGATCGGGAGCACGTCGAGATCGACGTCGTCACCGGTGAGGACGACGTCCTGACACGCGCCCTTTGCCACCGACCGCGGCGGTACGTGCGCGAGGTCGGGCAGCTTCAGGGCGAGCTGGGCGAGCTCGCGCGCGCTCGAGGGTGCCTTCGAGTGCACCAGATCCTCGATGGCGCGCGCGTGCTCCTCGAGGTCGTCCACGCCAAGGGCGAGCGACATCCGCGAGCGCGAGCCGAACGCGTTGATGAGGACGGGGAAACGCGAGCCCGAGGGATCTTCGAAGAGGAGCGCCGGGCCGGCGGACTTCATGACGCGATCGGCCACCGCGGCGATGTCGAGCCGGACGTCGACGCGCTTGCGCACGCGCCGGAGCTCTCCGCGCTGCTCGAGCGCCCGAACGAACGCGCCCATGCCGTCCCACGCCATCGCGCCGAGCCCTCCAAACTACTTTCAAAATGATTTGAACGATGGGTTTCTAGGCGTGCGACCGGGGCCCGTCAAGGTGTGGCGCCCTTGGCGGTGACGCCGGGGCCTTGCGTCGAAGCCGTCCCGGCCCCCATGCTCAGTTGCGCTGCCCTGGTGACATGAAACCCGGCGACCACCCCGAGTTCTTCCGGTTCCCGGCCCCCGAGGGCCGCTCCCGCGAGAGCACCATCCGCCTCGACGCCTCGGGGCGCTTCTGGCACGAGGGCCGGCGCGTCGAGCACCCCGGCCTGGCCGCGGCGTTCCACTCGTGGATCGCCCGCCACCCCGACGACGGCCGCTTCATCCTGACCAACGGCTACGACTGGTCGTATTTCACCGTCGACGACGCGCCTTTCTTCGTACGCAGCGTCCGGATCGAGCCGGAGCGCATCGCGTTGCAGCTGAGCGACGGGACCGAGGAGGCGTGGGATCCGGAGTCCTCGAGGGTGGGGCCCGACGGGGCGCTCTATGCGACGGTCAAGGCTCAGGCGCCCGGGGGGCCCTTCGAGGCGAAGTTCACGCCGCACGCGCAGTCCGCGCTCGAGCCCGCGCTGGTCGAGGGCGAGGCGCCCGGCGGAGGAGCGGCCCCGGAGTCCCCCGCGGACGGGACACCCTCGGTCCGGATCGGGGGCCGCCTCCACGCGATCGCCCCCAAGACGGCGCGCTTCGGGTAGCATTGCCCCCCTCGTAAATGCGTCTCCTCATCGCCGACAAGCTCCACCCCCGCGCCATCGAAGAACTGCGCACGCTCCCGCTGGAGGTCGTGTACGAGCCCGAGCTCACGCGCGAGAGTCTCGAGAAGCACCTGCAGGGGGTGGGCATCCTGGTCGTCCGTTCGACCGAGGTGACCGCCGCGGCCATCCAGAGCACGAAGCAGCTGAACCTCATCGTGCGGGCCGGCGCACGCTTCGACACGATCGACGTGCGGGCAGCCAGCAAGCGCGGCATCTACGTCGCCAACTGCCCGGGCAAGAACGCGTCGGCCGTGGCCGAGCTCGTCGTGGGACTGATGGTGGCGCTCGATCGCCGCATTCCCGACGCGGTCGCGTCCCTGCGCGCCGGCAAGTGGGAGCGGCAGGAGTACAGCAAGGCGGAGGGCCTCCACGGCAGGACGCTCGGCCTCGCCGGTCTCGGCGCCATCGGGCGCGAGGTGGCGCAGCGCGCCCGGTGCCTCGGGCTCAACGTGCTGGCGTGGAGCCGCTCGCTCACCCCGGCGAGGGCCACCGAGCTCGGCGTCAGCTGGGTCGCGTCGATCGAGGAGCTCGCGGCGAAGAGCCACATCCTGTCGCTCCATCTGGCGTCGGTCGAGCGCACGAAGCACATCGTCAACCGGCGCATCCTGGGCCTCC
Organism: Polyangiaceae bacterium; assembly: GCA_050012715.1. Taxonomy (GTDB): domain Bacteria; phylum Myxococcota_A; class Polyangia; order Polyangiales; family Polyangiaceae; genus Palsa-1150. The sequence continues at coordinate 4,015 of JBEKGQ010000284.1, read as the reverse complement.
TCCCGGAGCGGGCCATGCTCATCAACACCGCCCGCGCCGATCTGCTCGACACCGAGGCGGTCGTCGAGGCGGTCGAGAAGCGCGGCCTGCGGGTGGCGCTCGACGTGTTCCCCGACGAGCCCCGCGGCTCGAAGACGTTCGCCGCGTCGGACCTCTTCCGGACCCACGCCTCCGGTGGCCTCGTCTACGGGACGCCCCACGTCGCATCGGCGACCGACCAGGCGCAGCTCGCCATCGCGACCGAGACGGTGCGCATCATCCGGTCCTTCCTTCTGGAGGGGACGGTGCCGAACGTGGTCAACGTGTCGACGTCGACCGCGGCGCGATTCCAGCTCGTCATTCGCATGATGGACAAGGTGGGGACGTTCGCAAACGTGCTCGCGGTCGTCAAACGGCACGGCATCAACGTCGAAGAGGTCACGAACACGGTGTTCGAGGGCGGGGCCGCGGCATGCGCGAAGCTGCGCCTCCTCTCGCGACCGACCGAGGCGTGCCTGGCCGAGATCAAGGCGTTCGACGAGGTGCTGCACGTCGACGTCGTCACGCTCCCGATGCTGGCGTGACTCCGCGGCGACCGGCGCTCGCGCTGCTGGCGCTTCTCCTCACCGTGCCGGGCGCGCTCGGGGGCTGCAAGTCGTCTCGTGGCGACGCGGCGGGGCCGGACGCCGGGCTCGCGGACTCGAGCGCGCGACCGATCGGCGCGACGACCATCCCGCTCGACGCGGCGCCCCCCGACGACTCGATCCCGCCGACCTCGGGCGACGAGCTCACCGCGCGGGCTCGGCATCTGCTCGAGGCGGTGGGCAAGGACGATCCGGATCTCGCGGCGGACATCCTCTTTCCCCGCGACGGTTGGCTGGCGACCCGCGACGCCGCCGACCCCGGCAAGGAGTGGGAGAAGCGCGTGGCCGCGCCCTTCCGGAAGTCGATTCACTCGCACGCGAAGCACCACGGCGAGCTCGATCGCGCCCAGTTCGTCTCGCTCGAGCTCGGACATGTGGTCGTGCAATCGACCCCGCGGCGCCACGGCTGGAAGAAGCCGCTGTGGACCGTGAAGGGCTCGCGCCTCACGTTCGTGGTGGACGGCCACACGCGCACGCTGTCGATCCGCGAGATGACCGCGTGGAGGGGCGCCTGGTACGTCACCCGCCTTCGCTGAATCGGGCGTTCGCTTCGGGCTCAGCGAGGTCGAGGCTTGCGCTCCGCGTCGATCTCCGCGAGGAGCTGCTCGACCCGGGTCGTGTTGTCTAGCCCGTCGTCGTAGACGAAGCGAAGCTCGGGGGCGCTCCGCAGCTGCAAGCGCTGCGTCACCTCCCGCCGGAGCATTCCCGTGGCACGCCCGAGCGCGGCGACGAGCGACGCGCGGCGCGCCGGGTCGTCGCCCCCCTCGAGCACGCGGACGTGCACCTTGGCGCTGCGAAGGTCGTTGGTCAGCTCCACGCGCGTCACCACCGTCCCGGCCGCGCCGGGGTCCTTCACCTCGTGCGCGAGCATCGACGCGAGCTCCTCGCGGAGCGCCTTCTCGACGCGCCTCACGCGTGTCCGCGTATCCTGCTCACCGGCCATCTTCGTCTCCGTAGAGGTCGTCGCCGATCTCACCCATCGTCATGACCTCGGTGGCGCGACCCGTCAGCACCGCGTCTTCCTGCGTCGCGGCCACGTGGGCCACCTGCTCCAGCACCGAGTCGCACACCGCCGCGTCGCCCGAGACCACGGTCACCCCGAAGACGGCGCGCTGCAGCTTGTCCTGCTCCCCGACCTCCGCGATCGAGACCCCGAACCGGGCCCGCACTCGATCGCGGAACTTCAGCACGACGCGACGCTTGTCCTTCAGCGACCGCGCGTGCGGGACGTGGAACGTGAGCCGGAGGACACCTACGAACATTACTGGGCGGGGAAGCTCACAGCTTCTGCTTGATCTCCTCGACCTCGTAGCACTCGATGACGTCCTTCTCCTTGAGGTCGTTGTAGCCCTCGAGGCTGATGCCGCACTCGAAGCCTTCGACCACCTCTCGCGCGTCGTCCTTGAAGCGCTTGAGGCTCGAGATCTTCCCGTCCCAGAGCATCGTGCCGTCCCGCATCAGGCGGGCCTTCGCGCTTCGCACGATCTTGCCCGACGTCACGTAGCAGCCCGCGACGGCGATTCCCTTGACCTTGAAGATCTGACGAACCTCGGCCTTGCCGTTCTGCTTCTCGACCAGCGTCGGCGGGAGGAGACCCTCCATCGCGTTCTGCAGATCCTCGAGCGCGTTGTAGATGATCGAGTAGAGGCGGATCTCGATCTTGTTCTCTTCGGCGAGCGCCGCGGCCTTGCCCGCCGGGCGCACGTTGAAGCCGACGATGATCGCCCGCGACGCGATGGCGAGGTTCACGTCGCCCTCGGTGATGGCACCCGCGGCGGCGTTGATGACGGACAGGCGCACCTTCTCGGTGGACAGCTTGGTCATCGCGTCGGCCAACGCCTCGACCGAGCCCTGGACGTCGCCCTTGATGATCGCGCGGAGCTCCTGCTGGCCGCTCTCGGCGATCCGCTTCGAGAGCTCCTCGAGCGACACCTTGGCCGTCGCGGGGATGAGGCTCTTCGCCATCTTGCCGCGCCGGCTCTCGGCGATCTCCTGGGCCTTCTTCGGGTCCTTCACCGCGTCCATGCGGTCGCCCGCGTTGGGCACCTCGCTGAGGCCGAGGATCTCCACCGGCGTGGCCGGTCCCGCCTCCGGCAGCTGCTTGCCGTGCTCGTTCGTCATCGCGCGGACCTTGCCGAACCCGGCCCCGGCCAGCACGAAGTCACCCACCCGCAGCGTCCCGTCCTGCACGAGGACGCGCGCGACCGGGCCCCGACCGCGATCGAGGAGCGCCTCGAGGACGGTGCCGCTCGCGGGGCGCTTCGGGTTCGCCTTGAGCTCGAGGACCTCGCTCTGGAGGTGGACCGCCTCCAGCAGCTTGTCGATCCCCTCGCCGGTCATGGCGCTCACGCTGACGAACATCGTGTCGCCGCCCCACTCCTCGGGGGTCAGGCCCTGCTCACCGAGCTCGCGCTTCACGCGCTCGGGATCCGCCCCCGGCTTGTCGATCTTGTTGATCGCCACGATGATGGGCACCTTGGCCGCCTTCGCGTGAGCGATGGCTTCCTTGGTCTGCGGCATCACGCCGTCGTCGGCCGCGACGACCAGGATGACGATGTCCGTCACGCTGGCGCCGCGCGCGCGCATCTGGGTGAACGCCTCGTGACCGGGAGTGTCGAGGAAGACGATCGTCCCCGACTTGCTCTCGACCTTGTAGGCGCCGATGTGCTGGGTGATGCCGCCCGCCTCGCCGCCGGCGACGTTCGCCTTGCGGATCTTGTCGAGCAGGCTCGTCTTGCCGTGGTCGACGTGCCCCATCACGGTGACCACCGGAGGCCGCGTCCCGCCGAGATCGACCTGCTCCGTGGCCTCTTCCTCGCCACGCGCCTCGGCGATGGTCTGCTCCTCGCTCCGCCCCACGTCCTCGACCTCCCAGCCGAACTCGCCGGCGAGGATCTTCGCCGTGTCGGCGTCGAGGGTCGTGTTGATGTGGACGTTGCTCATGCCCATCGACAGGAGCTTCATGAGGAGCTCCGTCGCCTTCAGGCTCATCTTCTGAGCCATCGTCTGGAGCGTGACGTCGTTGTCGATGCGGATGACCTTCTTGTGCGCGCTCATCTCCTGGGTGGAGACCATCGCCGGCTTGCGCGGCTGCATCGGGCCGCCCATGCGGCGACCGCCCGCGCCGGCGGTGCTGCGCCCCATCATCGGGCGTCCCGGCTGCTGGCCCGGCGCGCGCACGTCACGGCGGCCGCTGGGACCGCCCATCGTGCCGGCGCGCGGGTCGTACTGCACGCGGCGGGGCATGTTCGGCTGATTCGTCGCCGAGCGCGCGGCGGTCGCCGATTGCGCCGGCATCGGTACGCCCGGACGACCCGTCCAGTACTCGACGCCCGTCTTCGGAGCAGTGCTCGGCCGGAGCGGCGCCGCCGCGGCGGCCTCGGCGGCCGGCG
>JBEKGQ010000283.1:0-12508 GCA_050012715.1 Polyangiaceae bacterium | reverse complement strand
GCGACGGCATTGGCCGCGGTGTCCACGTAGCCGATCCACTCCATGTCCTGGATGACGTCGCCCACGGCCGTCCCGTAAGGGCCCGCGGGATACCCCCCCGCGTCGTCGCCGCCGCTGCTTCCCGAGGACGATCCCGAGGCGGAGCCGGACGAAGACCCCGACGACGAGCCCGAGCCGCCTCCGCTCGACGCCCCTCCGCTCGATGAGCCGCTGCTCGACGGGCCACCTCCGGACGATGAGCCGCTGCCCGAGGAGCCGCTGCTCGAGCTCGGGTTGCTCGGCGAGCTGGAGCTACTCGAGCAAGCGATGGCCAGCGCCCCGATGGCGACGAGCCCGATGACGCCCGACGTTCTCATGATCATTTTCCGTTCAGCCTCACGCCGAGCCAGGTGATTTCGTCGATACCCTGTCCGGGATCCGTCGCGATGGTCGTCCCGTCCGCCGAGACGTGCCCCGTCGCCTGGACGAGCAGCTCCCCGACGGTCGGCGGATTGTCGAAGTAGTCGTCGCTCAGCACGAGAAAGTCGACCCCCGCCGAGGCGGGGAGGGCCGCCGCGTTCCGGAGCACGACGCCCATGGGCACCGAGGGCGTCGCCCCCGATGGCGCCATCGCGTAGATGACGGCGACGTCGTTCGCCGCCGCGTAGCTCGGCGCGCTGGGGAGCGGCACGAGGACGTTGCGGAAGAGGCGTCCGGCGGGGATGCCGTAGTCCTCGACGTCGAGGTCGAACGTCGTCCCCGCCGCGACCTGGAGGGTGACGTCACCCACCGTCACGATGGCGGCGGCGCCCGCGTCGTCCGGGGGGAGCGAGACGGTGCTCGACGGCAGCGTCGGGATGTGCATGTCGACGTCGATGACCTCGGGCTCGCCCGCGGTGAGGCGGTGGTAGTCGACCGCGTGATCGGGGCGGCCGTCGGCGTGGACCGCGTAGAGGGCGGTGTCGATGAAGTCGCCGATGGGGATGGTGTAGACGCCCGCGTCGTCGGCCTGCGATCCGTAGCAGACGGCCGGGCTGCACATCGTCATCACGAGGTGAGGCAGGTGGTTGCCGGACAGGTCCTCGACCGTCCCGGTGGCTTCGAGCACGCAGGTGCCGCCTTCGGGGCGCATCGACGGCGGAGCGCTGCAGGGAGCGGCGGCTTCTTCTCCCGCGTCGTCGCCGGCCGAGGTCGCGTCACCCGCGACGGCCGCGTCCGTCGTGGGACCGGCGTGCGAGGAGGATGCGCTGCACGCCGTCGAGGCGAAGGCCAGGAGGAGCAGGCAGCGACGCATCGCCCTGCACCATGCCGCGCCGGGCAGGCCGTGTCCACGTCTCTTCGTCGGGACGACGGGCGGGGGATGGGCGGTCGGGCCACGGCGCGGGGATGGAAGTTGCTCCGGGGAGAGGGAGGCCTTAGGCATTTGCGCGTGTCACTGGGTGACGAAGCCTTCATGAAGCTCGCCATCGCCGAGGCGGAGCTCGCCCGCGGTGGCACCGGCGACAACCCGTGGGTGGGGTGCGTCATCGTCGGCGCCGCTGGAGAGATGCTCGGACGGGGCCACACCCGCGGTCCGGGCGAGGACCACGCGGAGATCGGTGCGCTGCGCGACGCGGACGCGCACGGGAGAAGCGTGGGGGGCGCGACGATGTTCTCGACGCTCGAGCCGTGCTCCTTTCACGGGAGGACGCCGGCGTGCTCGCACGTGATCATCGAGCGCGGGATCGGGCGCCTCGTCTTCGCGATGCGGGATCCCAATCCGCGCGTCGACGGCGCAGGGGCGCGGATCCTGCGCGACGCCGGCGTCGCGGTGGTGGAGTCGGTGTGCGAGCGCGAGGTGCGGCGGCAGCTCGGCGTCTGGGTGCTGGCCTACCATCCGCACGAGCCGCGGCGGCGGGCGCGGGCGCTCGCGGCGACGCTGGGGGCGGGGGAGGTCGTGGCGGCGCTCGCGGAGACGTACGGCGTGGAGGCGGGGGCGGTGGAAGAGATTGCGCGGGCGGAGGGGTAGAAGGGTCACGGCTCGGGGATGGTCGTCGGTCGAAGCGACGAGCGTGGCGCTAGACAGGCCGGGGCATGGCGGGCCCGAGTCGCCCGAGGCATCCGATGCGGCGTCGAGCGGGAGCACGTCGGAGGCGGCATCCGCGGGGACCGAGGCGTCTACGCCCGGTGTCGATGTCGGGAAGGACGAACCGCCGCACCCCGTCGCGACGGCGCCGCTCGTCGCTCCGCGTCGGACCGAGGCCGCGTCGCCGACCCCCCGCGGTCGATGCGCCCGGGATCGGGGCGACGTTGCGGTGGTGACGGGGCCGTCGGCGGAGCGTGGCGGTGAAGAGGGCTTACGTCGCGCCCGTGACCGCAATCACGGCTCCCGCGACGACGATCCCCGCGCCGGTCCACTCGACCGGCGTCGGCAGGTGTCCGGTCGCAGCGCCGATGAGGATGGCGCCCACGGTCTCCCCCGGTGACGCCAGCGCGACGAGGCTCGGCGAGACGTGCCTCGCCGCGCGCTGCACGAGGGTGTGCCCGACGAGCGTCGGCACTAGGCCGAGCGCGGCGACGCCGAGCCACGCCGATGCAGGAGCGGCCGGTGCGCCGGCGCCGAACCCGAGAGCCAGCGGCGCCAGTACGAGGGCCGCGACCCCGTAGACGCAGGCGGCGTACGGCGTCGTCGGCATGGCGTCGCGCAGGCCGCGTGCGAAGGCGACGTAGGCGCCGAAGATGACGACCGCGCCGAGCACGAGCAGATCCCCCGCGAGCCGTTGCTCGCCCTGGCCGGCCCCGCGCGAGACGACGGCCGCGCCCAGCGAGGCCACGGCGATCCCGAGCCACTCCCGGCGGCTCGGCCGGACCCCGAACGCCGCCCACGCCGCGACGACCACCGCGATGGGCTCGAGCGCCACGAGCGCGGACGCCGCGGGGAGCGACGTCGCCAGCAACCCCGCGAGGAAGAGGCCGAAATGCGCTCCCAGGAGCACTCCCGCGCCGACGACGGCGAGGCGGTGGCGTGCGTCGAGCGCCCGGACCGCCCTCCAGGTCGCGACCGGCGCCAGGGCGGTGAGGGCCACCGCCGCGACGGCGCATCGCCCGGCCGCGATGCCTGCGAAGGAGAGCCCATGGATGCTCTTGGCGATGGGGCTCGCGGTCGAGAAGGCGCACGCGGCCAGGGCGACCAGGGCGACCTCGGCCGCCCTGCTTTTCGCGGGACCTCGGGCCACGGGGCTTCAGGGACAGGTGGAGGCGCTGAGGTAGTAGTTCTGGATTTGCCCGGTGGTCCGGGCCGTGTTCGAGAGGCGCATCTCGTCGAGCGTCCCGTTGAGGAACGTGTTCGCGGGGCGCCCGCCGATCTGGTAGCCGTACGCGCCCGTCGACTGGAGGGTGATCGCGGGGCTGGTCGAGACCGCCCCGAGGAGCGTCCCATCGACGTAGAACCACTGGTTCACCGTGTCGTACGTGAACGCGTAATAGTGCCAGCTCCCGCTCCCGAGGGTGCTCGTCGTCTCGCTCTGGAAGGACCAGTTGTTGCCGTTGCCGACGCCGAAGAGGATGTCGCTGGTCGAGATCTCGACGGCGACGTCGATGAACCCGGCCGTGAAGGGCTGCGACGTGGTTCCCGATGAACCGTACGGCGAGACGGCGTTCACCCAGAACTCGACCGTGACCTGGTTGCTGGGGAAGGTGTTCGAGCCGGCCCCCTGCACGTACTGGGAGTTCGCGGAGGCGTAGAACAGCGCCTTGCCGAAGCGCCCCGTCACCCAGCTCGGATCGGCGCTGTTGGCGGTCGTACTGTCGCCGAGGGTTCCCGTGTGGCCGTTGCCGCTCGCGTCCGCGGTCGTGAGGCCCGAGCCCTCGTCGAAGTGCCAGAGCGCGACCGTGTTCGCGTCGCTGGTGAGCTCGCCGCAGGGCGCCCCGGAGGTGCCCGCGAGCGCCGACGTGGGCGCGCCGCCGGGGGTGGCGCTGGCCGTCAGCGTCGCGGAGTAGGGCCCGGCGAGGTTTGGGCTGAACTCGACCTTGATCGAGCAGGTTCCGCCCCCCGCCAGCGTGCCGGTGCACGTGTTGCTGGTGATCACGAACTGCGCCGGCGTGCTGCCCGAGAGGCCGGTGGTGAGCGTTCCGCTCGGGGCCTGGCCGGTGTTCGTCACGGTGAAGGTCTCCACCGCCGACGTCGAGCCCGCCGCCACGGAGCCGAAGTTCCAGGGGGTCGGGCTCAGAGTGAGCACCGCCGGCGTGTCGCACGCGCCGGCGGAGCAGATCTTCCCCGTCGCGCAGGTGGTCCCGTTCGCGCTGCTGTTCGCGTTGCCCGTATCGGCGCAGACCGAGACGCCGGTGGTGCAGGACGTCGTCCCGAGGTCGCACACGTTCGTCGGCGTGCACGAGCTTCCGGACGTGCACGGGCTGCACGTGCCGTCGTCGCAGACCATGTTCGTGCCGCACGTGGTGCCGTTGGCGCCGGTGTTGGCCGTGCCCAGGTCGTTGCACGTGGGCGTTCCCGTCGTGCAGTCGAGCGACCCGTTGTGGCAGGGGTTCGCCGTCGGCGGGCAGGCCTGGCCCTGGACGCACATCGCGCAGGTCCCGTCGAAGCAGACCTGGCTAACCCCGCAGCTCGTGCCGTTCATGGCGTCGTTGCCGGTGTCCATGCACACGCTCACCCCGGTCGTGCAGGTGGTGGACCCGACGTGGCAGGCGTTGGTCGGGGTGCACATGGCGGCCGTCGTGCACGCGGAGCACGTGCCGTCGTTGCAGACCATGTTCGTGCCGCACGTCGTGCCGGTGACCGCGGTGTTGGGCGTCCCGAGGTCCATGCACGTGGGCGTTCCGCTCGTGCACACCAGCGAGCCGTTGTCGCACGGGTTGGCCGGCACGCACGTCGCGCCGGCGTCGCACGCACCGCCCGCCGCGGCCTCCGCTTCCGCGGCGACGTCGCCCACCACGTCGGCGATCACGTCGCTCGTCGCATCGCTCGCACCGTCGGCGCCGGCCCCCATCGTCGCGTCGCCGCCGTCGGCGCTGGCGTCCATCGCCCCGTCGCCGCCGGCGTCCGTCGTCGCGTCGCCGCCGCCTTCCGCGGCGACGTCGCCGCCGGCGTCGGGGCTCGCTTCGGTCGCCGTCACGTCCGTCGTGCCATCGGTGGACGGCGCGTCGCCGCTCGCGTCCGCGCTGCGATCGTGCAGATCGTCGAGGCCGAGGATGTTGCCGCAGCCGGCGCCACCCAGCGACAGCAGCGCCGCCAGCGTCCAGGTCGCGCGGCCGAGCGTCATGCGATCACCAGCTCCCCGTGAGCGCGGCGCCCGCCTGGCCAGGACCGACCAGGGGCGCGACGCGGAGGAGGCCGACCGCGTCGGGCGGGTGCGACGCCTTCGGCGCGACGAGGACGAGGGTGAGCCCGCCCGCCACGAGGACTCCGCCCGCGATGACGCCGATCGTCGACACGGTGGATGCGCTCCGCGCACTGCTCAGCGGACCGGCGTCGCAGGCGTTGGTGGCGTCGCAGTGGGCGTTGTTCTTGTCGGAGATCGCCATCGCGCCGAAGACGCTCCCGACGCCGAGCGCGACGACGCCCACGCCTCCGGCGATCCACCCGACGGTCTTCCACGCGGAGCCTTGCCCCGGTGCGGTGTCGGCGGCCGGCGGCACCTGGGGCAGCCCGGGGGCGGTGGAGGCGGGCGTCGCCGGCGCCGCGGGAGCTCCGGGCGCCGCGGGCGTGGCGAACGTCACGTCGACGGTCTGATTCTTCACGCCTTCGCGGACGAGGACCTGCTGATCGGAGCCCGTTCCGTCGGCGGTCTGGAAGTGAAACGTGTGTGATCCGGGATCGATCGCGATCGCGTCTCCCGTGACCTTCGCGGCGAACGGCTGACCGTCGACCGTGACCGCGACGTCGATGAGGTCCTTGCCGCTCCCGTCCTTGGCCGAGATGACGACGGTGGGGAGGCCCTGCTCGACCGCGTCCAGCCACGAGCTGCAGTCCTTCTGCACCTGGGCGGGGCAGGACTGGCTGGCGCAGATGCGGAGCTGATCCCGAGCCTGGAGGAGCTTGTGCGCATCGCGCAGCGTCTGGCCCTGAGAGGCCGCGTCGAAGCACTGCGCCTTGTCGACGGCCCACGCTGGGCTGCTCCAGAGCGCCGCCGGCACGGTGACCAGGATGAGCAGCCTTCGTGTCATCGCAAGGGCCCTCGAAGGGGTCAGAAGCACTCTTTCTTGTATTGCCGGTGTCCGGCGGCATCGACGAAGTAGGGCGGGTCGCAGTTGGCCTTCGGCTTGGCCGCCGCGGTCGCGGCGACGGGGACCGGGTGGGTCGCGCCACCTCCGGCGACCGGCTTCGTCGTGGTCGGCGGCGCCGTGACGGCCGTTGGCGCCGTCGTGGCCGACGCCGTCTCGGATGGCGTGGGCGCCGCCGAGGCAGTCGCGCCCGGAGCGGCGGACGCTAGCGGCTCGAGTGCCACGACGGAGCCCGAGGGCGCCGGGACGTCGGTCGCCGCGGGCGGAGCGCCCGTCGTGGGCGAAGACGCGGTCGACGGCGTGGCCTTGCGCGCGAGCAGAATCGTCAGCCCCGACCCGAGGACGACCACCCCGAAGGCGGCCGCCAGCGCGATGATCACGCCCTTCGAGCTGCGCGCGGGCGCCGTCGCGCCGTCGGGCCCCGTCTGTCCCCACGACGCTCCGGTCATGCCGTGCGCTTGCGGCATCTGCGGCGCCGGCGGAGTCGGCCCCACCGACGCGGGCGCCGTGCCGCTCGACCCGATGACGCCGGCAATCCGCTCGAGCGACAGGGCCGAGCGCGGCGAGAACGGGATGAGCGCGCGGGCCAGCTCCGCGACGTCCCCGAAGCGACGGGTTCGATCCTTCTCGAGGCAGCGGAGGATCACCTGCTCGAGCGCCAGGGGCACGTCGGGACGGAGCTGCGCGGCGATGGGCGGCGGCTGCGTCGTCACGATGTGGAGCACGAGCTCCGTGATGGCTTCGCCCTGGAAGGGCACGCGGCCGGTGATGAGCTCGTAGAGGATGACGCCGAGCGCCCAGATGTCCGCCCGCGGGTCGACCGCCTTCGACGACTCCATCTGCTCGGGTGACATGTAGTAGGGCGACCCCATGATCGCCTGCGTCCGCGTCATGCCCATCCCGCCCGACGCCGGGTCGGTGAGCTTCGAGATGCCGAAGTCGAGCACTTTGATCGACAGCGCTCCGTCCGGCCGGCGGATGCAGTAGAGGTTCGCCGGCTTGAGATCGCGGTGCACGATCCCCATCGCGTGCGCCTCGGCGATGGCCTCGCAGGCCTGGAGCAGGAAGTCGACCGCCTGGTGGATCGGCAGTCGCCCGTTCTGGCTGAGCCACTGCGAGAGGTCGCGCCCCTCGAGGTACTCCATGACCATGTAAGGAGCGCCGTTCTCCAGCTTCCCCACGTCGATGACGCGAGCGACGTGCTCGCTGCGAATGCGGACGGCGGCCCGCGCCTCGCGGTCGAAGCGCGCGACGGCCTCGGAGTTGGTCATCGCCTGCGGGAGGAGGAACTTGATGGCCACCTTGTCGTCGAGCTGCATGTGGTGCGCAGCCACGACGACGCCCATCCCGCCGACGCCGAGGACGCGATCGACACGGTACTTGCCCGCGAGGATCTCCCCCGCGCTGACACCCGCCGCCGCTACGTTCGGCGAGACCGACGAAGCCATGCCAAACCCCTCGACTTCCCGTTAGAAGCTCCCCCTGGCCATGATCGGATGCGGCCGGCAGAGCCGTCAAGCCCGGCGGGTCAGTAACGCTCTTTCGGCTCCTCGGCCGAGAGTACTCGCATGTGGGGGAGAATCTCCGTGGCGAAGCGGTCCCGCACGGCCTTCGCGCGCTCCAGCTCGTCACGCGCCGGGATCGCGATCCCCATGACGACGCAGGCCTTCTTCCACGCCGGGTAGGTCGCGTAGGCCACCGCATACTCGTCGCGGACGCCGAGCGTCGCGGTCCTCGCCACGAGCGCGTCGATGTCGACGATCTTCCCGTTCCAGGGCACCGCCTTCGGCGGCTCGTGCTCGATGGCGACCTCGAACGAGTCGACGTACGGCTGGGCCCATTGCTCGAAGGCCGTCCCGCATGCGCCGGGGGCGTTCTCGTCGTCCACGTGGACCACGAAGGCCGCGACGATGGCGTGGTGGTCCTTGCCGTAGCGGTAGCCGACGAGGCTCTTGACCCCCCAGAACTTGACCCGGGTCCAGTGCGCCGCGTCGGGGAGCTGGATCCGCAGGCTCCCCTGGCGGTCCGCCCGCCAGCTCGCCTTTGCCTCGCGGAGCTGCTCCAGGGCGGCGGCGTGGGCCTGTCCGCCCTCGCCGCCCTGGGAGGGGAGGCCGTCGTCCTTGGGCGGGGGGGCCGGGGCGACCGGAACGATGGGCGGTGGCGGGGGGTGGACGGGGACCGCCGCGCTGCAGCCGGCGAGGGCCAGCGCGAGAGAGGCCAGGATGGGTGGGCTGCGTCCCGGCCGGGGCGTGGGTGCGTTCCCTCCCGAATGGAGGTACAGCCATCCGGCGGTCGTCCGTACTTCCCCCTTTTTTCGCCCGAAGGAGCCCCCGTCGAGTCATGCAGTCGCCCACCGATCAAGCCGGCAAGCCCCTCACCAAGAACCAGCACCTCCTCCAGTGGGTCGACGAGATGGCCCGCTTGACCAAGCCCGACCGCATCGTGTGGTGCGACGGCTCGGAGGAGGAGCGTCACCGGCTGACGGAAGAGGCGGTCGCCAAGGGCATCCTGATCCCGCTGAGCCCGACGAAGCTCCCGGGGTGCTACCTGCACCGCTCGAACCCGAACGATGTGGCGCGCGTCGAGCAGCTGACCTTCATCTGCACGCCGACGAAGGACGAGGCGGGCCCGACGAACAACTGGATGGCGCCGGACGAGGGCTACAAGAAGCTCGGAGCGCTCTTCGACGGCTCGATGAAGGGGCGCACGATGTACGTGGTGCCCTACGTGATGGGCCCGGTCGGCTCGCACCACTCGAAGATCGGCGTCGAGCTGACCGACAGCATCTACGTCGTCCTCAACATGCGCATCATGACCCGCATGGGCCGGCCGGCCCTCGGAATGCTCGGCGACTCCGACGGGTTCAATCGAGGATTGCACTCCACGCTCGACTGCAACCCGGACCGGCGGTTCATCTGCCACTTCCCCCAGGACAACACGATCTGGAGCGTCGGGAGCGGCTACGGCGGCAACGTGCTCCTCGGCAAGAAGTGCCTCGCGCTCCGCATCGGCAGCTACCTCGGGCGCAACGAGGGGTGGCTGGCCGAGCACATGCTCATCCTCGGCGTCGAGTCGCCCGAGGGAGAGATGACCTACGTCGCCGCCGCCTTCCCGAGCGCCTGCGGGAAGACGAACTTCGCCATGATGATCCCGCCCAAGCGCTTCAAGGGGTGGAAGATCTGGACCGTCGGCGACGACATCGCGTGGATGCGCGTGGCCGAGGACGGCAAGCTCTACGCGATCAACCCCGAGTTCGGATACTTCGGCGTCGCGCCCGGCACGAACGTGAAGACGAACTCGAACGCGATGAAGACCGTGTCGCACGACACGATCTTCACCAACGTCGCGATGACGAAGGACGGCGACGTCTGGTGGGAGGGCAAGGACGGCGAGGTGCCGGACGAGCTCACCGACTGGAAGGGCAACCCCTGGAAGAAGGGGTCGACCGAGAAGGCGGCGCACCCCAACGCGCGCTTCACCGCGCCGGCCACGAACAACCCCGTCCTCAGCAAGTTCTACGACGACCCGCAGGGAGTGCCCATCAGCGCCATCGTATTCGGCGGCCGCCGGGCGACGACGGTGCCGCTCGTCATGCAGGCCTTCAACTGGCTGAACGGCGTCTTCTACGGCGCGACGCTGGGGAGCGAGACGACGGCGGCCGCGACCGGCAAGGTGGGCGTCGTGCGTCGTGACCCGATGGCGATGCTGCCGTTCTGCGGGTACAACATGGGCCAGTACTTCGCGCACTGGCTGGCGATGCAGGCAAACATCGTCAACCCGCCGAAGGTGTTTCTCGTCAACTGGTTCCGGAAGACGAAGGACGGCAAGTTCCTCTGGCCGGGCTACGGCGAGAACATGCGCGTCCTCAAGTGGATCGTCGATCGGGCTCGCCTCCGCGTGGGCGGGCAGGAGACGCCCTTCGGCTGGGTTCCCAAGGCGGGGGACCTCGACCTGTCGGGTCTCGACATCCCGCACGAGGAGGTCGACGAGGCCACCCACATCGACCTCGACGAGTGGCAGACCGAGCTCGAGTCGATCGGCGAGTTCTTCCAGTCCATCGGACCGAGCTTGCCCAAGGTGCTCGATCTGCATCGAGAGCTGTCGCTCGAGCGCATCAAGGTGATGCGCGAAGCGCTGAAGAACGCCCCGAAGAGGCCCACCGCCTCCTGAGAACCCCATGGTACGCACGCTCGTCCTCCTCGTCGGTCTCTCCTCTCTCGACCCGTCCAATTGCGGGATCGACGGTGCCGACGCGGGGGACGAGGGGGGGGCCGACGCGACCATCACGCAGACCGTCGGCACGCAGTGCACCGAGATCATCACCGAGCTCTGCTCGCAGGGCCTCAGTCGCTGCGCGCTCTCGTATGCGCTGTCGGACTGCGTCTCGGGCGCCATGCCGACGTGCTGCTCGTCCGGGGACAGCTGCGACTCGAAGGCGACCTCGTCGCAGAGCGACGTCGACACGTGCAAGACGGACATCGACAACGCCGACTGCAACTACATCGTCAACGAGACCTACCCGGCCTCGTGCCAGTCGCTCCTTCACCCCTGAGCGATCGACCGCCTGCGCCGCGTGGCCGCTCGCGCGCTCACACGTCCGGGATCGACGGGGACGACCGCCGCGCCGAGAGGACGAGCCGCTCGGCCAGGATGACGTCGTGCCAGCGGTTGTCGAGCTGCACGTGCTTGGTGAGGGTGCCCACCTCGCGGAAGTCCATGCGGGTGAGCAGCGCTCGCGCCACCGCGTCTTCGGGGAGCGCGTAGCCGAGGAGCTTCCACAGGCCCATCGTCCGGCTCACGGTCATGAGCTCCGCGAGCGCGGCGCGCGCGGCGCCCTGACGTCGCAGCGAAGGGGCGATGTGGACGAAGACCTCCGCGCAACGCGGAGCGGAGAGCGGGGTCCCTTCCGCGATCGCCACCGCGAAGCCGGACGCCGAGGCGCCGTCCCCCACGAGGACGGTCGGAGTGTGCGACGCCACCCAGGCCGCCGGATCGAGCCCGCGTCGCAGGCTCCAGAGCCCCGAACGCGAGGCGGCCGCCTCCGCGTGCAGCCGGCGAAGGGCGTCGACGTCCTGTGCCGTCGCACGACGTGCCCGAAGGTTGACCATGGGGTGCTTCCTTTACGCCTGTCCGGTGGAGAGGCCCATCTGAAATCGTCGCGGGGGCGTGGTGGGACGGATTGTCACGTAAGCTGCCTGCATGTCTACCGCCGTGGAAGCGTTTCTCGCCGAGCTCGACGTACAGAACGCCCGCGCCCTCGAGCGTATCGCGTCGGCCGCCGCGCGCGAACCGGCGGGGGACGTGACGGTGACCCGGCTCCTCGCCCTCGCGCTCAAGAACGAGCTCGAGGCGACCGAGTGCGCGGCGATGTGGCTCGCGACGACGCGCGAGGTGGACGTGAAGCTCGCGCTGGCGCGGCAGGCGGGGGACGAGGCGAAGCACTTTCGCCTGATCCAGAAGCGCCTGGGGGAGCTCGGCGTCGTGACCGACGCGGCGACGTTCGAGCCCGGGCCGCGCTCACCGCTCCTCCAGTGGCTGGCCACGCTGGAGACGACGGTGGAGCGCGTGGCCGCGGGGCAGTTCACGCGGGAGGCGCTGGCGGTCGTGCGGAACGACGAGTTCATCCGCTTCTGCGAGTCCCGCGACGATCCGGCGACGGCGGCGCTCTACCGGGACGTCATCCAGCCCGACGAGAAGCACCACCACGAGCTCGGGCGAGCGCTCCTCGCGCGCCTGGCCACGACCGAGGACACGCGCGAGCGGGCGCGCGCCGCGGCGAAGAGGACGCTGGAGCTCGCCGAGGAGCTGCAGGAGATCGCGCGGCTCAAGATGGGCGTGTCGAGGGCGCCCGGCTGCTAGTCCGTCACTGGGCGGTGAAGAGGCCCTGTCCCGCGGAGTCCATCCCCTCGAAGTAGAGGATGTTGCAGTCGTCGTTGGGCGCGGCCTCGGGGACGCTCGGGAGGTCCAGGAAGAACGTGAACGGGCTCGTCGCCGTGACGCGCCAGGCGGCGCGCTCGTGGCCGACGACCTCGTCGTAGAAGAAGAGCGTCAGGCGGTCCGACGACGCGCCCGTCGGGCGCCGGAGCTGCGAGGCGCTCGTGATGGCGAAGTCGGAGTTCGGCAGGGGGTTGCCGAGGTTCCACGACTTCGTCGAGGCATCCCACGTCGACTCGTAGAACACCGGCGGGTTCGTCGCGATGACGAGGACGTAGAAGAGCGACCGGCCGTCGGCGCTGAGAACGGGTTGCGAGAAGCCGCCCCCCGACTCGGCGACGGTCGCCGAGACGTACTTGAACTCGTCCGCGCCGGCCGC
>JBEKGQ010000282.1:0-8481 GCA_050012715.1 Polyangiaceae bacterium | reverse complement strand
AGCGAGTGTGCCCCGCTGGTGCCCACGGCTTCTCGCTGCACCGTGACCGCCACGCCGTCGGCGTCCGGCTCCTTGCGGGCCGGGGGGAGCGGCGAGGGGATCGCCGAGCGGGCCGGGGGAGAGATGCTGGCGATGGCCACGCCGCAGTTGCCGCAGAACTTCTGCCCGAGGGGGCTGAGCACGCCGCAGGCGCGGCACCGCGTGGCCGTCGCGGGCACCGGGTTCGACGGCCGGCCGTCGACCGACAGGAGCGCCTCGCCCAGGGCGGCGGCGAACTCGTTCGCCGTCTGCCACCGATCCTCGCGTGGCTTGGCGAGCGCGCGGAGGGTGGCCTCCGCGAACGCGGCGGGGATGGCGCGCTCGGGGTTCACGTTGCGGGGATCGGGGGCGGGCTCGTTGAGCTGGAGGAGCAGCGTCTTGGTCGCCGTGTCGGCGGCGAACGGCACGCGCCCGGTGAGGAGCTCGAAGAGCACTACGCCGAGGGAGTAGAGGTCCGAGCGGCCGTCGAGCGGATCGCCACGGCCTTGCTCGGGGCTCATGTACTCGGGCGTGCCGCACACGAGGCCGGGTCGCGTGAGCGCCGGGCCGCCGCCGACGGACGGGGTGTCCTCGAGGATCTTCGCGAGGCCGAAGTCGACCACCTTCACGAAGTCCATGCCGGACCGCAGCGGCTCCAGGACCATGTTGTCCGGCTTGAGGTCGCGATGCACGATGCCGAGCGCGTGCGCCTCCTCCAGCGCGGCGAGCGTCTGGCGCAGGATGTCGACGATGCGCGGGAGCGGCAGGGGGCCCTCGTCCTCCGCCACGCGCGAGAGGTCGCGACCGCGCAGGTACTCCATGACGATGTAGGGCTGCCCCTGCTCGGTGCGGCCGAAGTCGAAGATGGCGACCGAGTTCGGGTGGCTGAGCCGGCTGGCCGTCCGCGCCTCGTTGAGGAAGCGCGCGGCGGCGAGCTCGTCGTCGGCGAGGTGCGGGTGCACGACCTTGACCGCGACCGTCCGCCCGAGCGCGACCTGCTCCGCGCAGTAGACGCGCCCCATGCCTCCGACGCCGACCAGGTGCGTGACGCGGTAGCCGCCCGGGAGGGTGCGCCCGACGAGCGGATCCTCCTTGGGGACCTCCGACGCCTGCGCCAGCTCCGCCCCGCACGCGAAGCAAAAGCGATGCGCCTCCCCGCAGGGAGCGGAGCATTTGGAGCAAAGCAACATGGGCGCTGGATCGAGGCTAGCGGGGTGGCCCCCGGACCGCGGTCGCCGATACTGCGGGGGCGGAGAAGAGACGCACTGCGGCAGCTACGGGGCATCCTTCACCTGGAGCCTGCGTCCTAGCGAACCATCTCCAGGAAACCGCGCCCGATTTCTTGCCCCAGCCCGTCCTTCACGACCACGCGAACGACGGATGGACCCGTGTCGCGCCGGGGAGCGATGCGGCCCGTCCAGACGCCCCGGCCGTCGACCGTCGTGTGCTGCCAGGCGACCGCCACCGGGTCGAGGTCGGCCATCGCCTGCAGCGTGACGTTCTCGGCCGAGACGTCGACACGCCCCGACGGATCCGAGACGACGGCGCGCACGTCGATCGGGTCGCGCGCGTGCGCTTGCTTCGGGAGAAGCTCGACGTCCGCCCGGAGCTGCCGGTGGGCGATCGTCACGCGCGTCTCGACGCCGAGCGCCGGGTCGCGGAGGTGGGCGACGCGAAGGGGCGCGTCGTCGGCGGGCCGCAGGGGTCCGCCGAGCTTCGCCCAGTAGAGGATCGGCGCGACCGGCGGCGTTCCGGGGCGCACGTTCTCGTAGGCGACCTCGAGCCCCTCGGCATCGGCCAGCGGCAGCGTCGCCCCGTCCGGCAGGACGACGACGCCGTCGCGCGCCACGAAGCCCCCCGAGGGCAGCCGGAAGTGCACCGCGCGGAGCGCCCGCGGCGCGGACCACGCCCCGATGAGCCCCTCGGCGCCGACCGCGCGCACCTGCGCCCAGAAGTGGACGCCCGCGGTGGGCGCCGCCAGGCTGAAGCTCGGGTCGCCGACCGCCGCGCGCCGGACGATCTGCGTCATGCCGGGATCGGTCGCGACCTGGACGCGGTAGCTCTTTGCCCCCGCGGCTGGAGCCCAGGCGAGCCCCAGCGTCGCCGGCGCGCCCTCCGGCACCACCGCGAACGACGGCGGTCCGCTCCCCCCGCCCTCCCAGGTCGGGACCGCCGGGAACGCCTGGGACTTGTCGGCGCCGCCGTCCTTGTGCAGCACGACGGCGGTGCCGTCGCCCGCGCGGAAGCTCTGCTTGTTCGAGCCGACCACCACCGCGCCGTCGTAGACGACGACCGCGGTCGTGTCGGCGCGGGCTGCCACGTGCATCCGCCCGCGCCAGTCGGTGAGGGTTCCCCCCTTGCTCGTCACGAGGAAGGCGTGCTCGCCGCTCGCGGCCGAGGGCATCGTGATGTCGACCTCGCCGTCGGTGAGCTCGAGGTGAAATCCGCGCGTCCACTTCGCGGTCTCGCTCGAGAGCTTCCCGGCGGCCGCCCAGCGTCCCGTCGTCCCCGCCTCGAAGGTGACGACGACGCCGTCGGGGAGCACGGTCGTCATCGTCTGGTCGAAGGGGACCTGGATGTCGCCGGTCGGCGCGGGCGGCGCCGCAGGGGCGGCCGCGGGCGGCGGCGCGGAAAAGGCGGGCGAAGCGGCGAGCAGCACCACGGCCGCGAGGGCGGCGGGAGAGAGCGGCGCGGTTCGCATGCTGGCCACGGCATCATCTCACGTTCGAAGGAGATCGTCCCAGGAGCTGACGGGTTCGGCGCGATGGGCGACGGTCGCCTTCGTCGCCTCCGAGACCGAGCGCAGGGCCTCGCGGAGGACCGGCCGCCGGCTGGCGTCGATCCCCACCGCGGAGTCGAGGGCGAGGGCCAGCTCGCCTACGCTCGGGCACCGCGCCGACGGCTCGCGCAGCAGCGCCGCGTGCACGATGCGCGCGACCGGCGCGGGCACCCACGGCGCCGCGTCCTGCAGGGGCGGCGCCTCCCGCGACGTGAGCTCGAGCACGAGGCCCATGAAGGAGCGGACGTAGGCGAACGCCGGCGTCCCGGAGAGCGCGTGGTAGAGCGACATGGCCAGGCTGAAGACGTCGCTGCGGACGTCGACGTGCTTCGCGCTCACCGCCTGCTCGGGGGACACGTACTGCGGCGTCCCCATGAAGCGCCCGGTGGCGGTCAGGGCGCCGCCCTCCCCCGACGCGTCGAAGGACTTGGCGAGGCCGAAGTCGGTCACCTTCACGACGACCTCGGCCCCCGCGTTCTCGAGGAAGAGGTTCGACGGCTTCACGTCGCGGTGCACGATGCCGCGCGCGTGCACCGCCTCGAGGCCCGCGCACGCCTGCACGACCAGCGCGACCGCCACCGCGGGCTCGAGGCACGACGCGCGGTCGAGCACCGCCGCCAGGTCCTCGCCTTCGAGGAGCGGCATCACGAGGTAGGGGACGTTGCTCGCCGGGTCGATTCCGTGATCGACGACCGGCACGACGTTGGGGTGGTGGATGGTCGCGCACACCGCGGCCTCCCGCAGGAAGCGCTCGCGCCGCTCGGCGGCGTCCCCCTTGGCCTTGGCGGCGAGGAGCGTCTTCAGCGCGAACCGCCCGCCGCCGGCGTCCCGGGCCTCGTACACGGAGCCCATCGCACCGCTGCCGAGCACGCGCTCGAGCGTGTAGCGGTCGCCCACGCGCGAGCCGACGGAGGGCGCGCCAAGTTGTCCCTGCACGGCCCCGAAGATACCGCGCAGCGCGACGAAGTGGCAGGGCGATGCGCGCCGGGAATGCCAACTCTGGCGCAGCCGCTGACCCGGACGAGACCGATGAGAAGACCGCTGGCGCTGACGTTGACGTTGACCGCCATCGGCGTCTCCTGGCTCGCTCCTCCGTCGGCCTCCGCGCAGCGGCACGCTCCCGCCGTACCCGTGCCCGCGCCTGCGCCCGCGCCCGCGTCTGACGACCGTCTGTCGGTCGACTCGGCGCTCGAGCACGCGGCGCGCCGCCCCGACGACCTGGTCACGCTCTCCCTCGAGAACGCCGATCTCTCGGACCTCGTCCGCACGATGAGCGAGATGACCGGAAGGCGCTTCGTCGTGGCGACGACGGCGAAGTCGTTCCAGGCGACGGTGGTGTCGCCGCAGAAGGTGACGGTCGCGGAGGCGTACCAGGCGTTCCTCTCGATCCTCGCCGCGAACCACCTGACCGTCGTCCCGCGCGGGCGCTTCCTCAAGATCATCGACGCCCAGGACGCGGTGCACGAGGCGCCCGTGCGCTCCACGCGTGAGGGCGTGGTCGCCGAGGAGCGCTACGTCACGTACGTGCATCGCGTGTCGCACGTCCAGGGTGACGAGATGGCCGCGGTGCTCGCGAAGCTCGCCTCGCACGACGGGGCCGTCATTCCGTACGGCAACGTGCTGCTCCTCACCGACACGGGCGCCAGCGTGCAGCGCATGATGCGCGTGCTCGATGAGCTCGACGTCGCGCAGGCGGAGGACAAGGTGTGGCTCGAGCCGCTCCAGTTCGTGCCGTCCGCCGACGTGAAGAAGGAGCTCGACGAGCTGCTCGACTCGAAGACCGCCGAGAAGGACAAGACGCGCCTCGCGGGGGCTCCGGGGGGCGCGCGCGTGACGAAGCTCGTGGCGCTCGACCGGCCCAACGCCCTGCTCGTCGTCGGCTCGCAGGGCGGCTACGAGCGGCTGCTCGAGCTGCTGCGCGCGATCGACGTCGCGACCCCGAGCGAGGGGCAGATGCACGTCGTCATGCTCCAGCACGCCGACGCGAAGAAGATCGTCGGCCCCATCAACGAGGCCGTCTCCGCCGCCGCCACCTCGCCCGGCGGCGGAGCCACCGCGCCGGGGGTGAACGCGAACGCGGCCCGCGTGCTGGAGGCGCCGGTGAAGGTCAGCGCGGAGGAGACGAGCAACGCGCTCATCGTCACCGCGAGCGCCCACGACTTCGCCGCGGTGCGCGAGGTCATCCGGCGCCTCGATCAGCCGCGCCGGCAGGTCTACATCGAGGCCGTCGTGCTCGACCTCAGCGTGACGCGCACCAACGCCCTCGAGGCCGCATTTCACGGCTTCGCGCCGGCGAGCGCCGACGGCTCGGTCGTCTACGGCGGGTCGAACCCGATGAAGTCGCTGCTCCTGCCCACGGACTCGACCTCGCTCCAGGCCCTCGTGCTGGGCGTGCGCGGCCCCTCGGTGCCGGTGCCGGACTTTCTCCAGAGCACCCTGGGGACCTCCAGCATCCCCGGCCTCGGCTTCTTCCTCGACGCCTACACCGTGGCGGGCGACAGCGACATCCTCCAGACGCCGCACATCCTCGCGACCGACAACACCCCGGCCGAGATCCACGTGCAGCTCAACACGTCGCTCCAGCGCAACGCCCCCTCGTACGGGTCGCCGACCAGCACGAGCACCGCCGCGGGAGCCGCGGGAGCCCTCTCCGGTCTCTCCCTCCTCTCGGCGCCGGCGACCGCGAACTACGGGAAGATCGGCCCCAAGATCAAGATCACGCCGCACATCGACGAGTCCGACGACGTGCGGCTCGACGTCGAGGAGACCATCTCCGACCTCGGCACGAACGGCCCCCAAGGTTCGCTCGGCACCATCGACTTCACCGAGCGCGGCGCGACGACGACGCTCACGGTGAAGGACACGCACACCGCGGTCATCGGAGGCCTGGTCCGCGATCAGGTCCAGCACAACGTGACGAAGATCCCCCTCCTCGGGGAGATCCCCATCCTCGGCTTCCTCTTCCGGTCGTCGCAGGACGTCATGCAGAAGAGCAACCTCATTCTCATCCTGACCCCGCACATCATCCGGAACGAGGACGACATGCGGGAGATCTTCGAGAAGCGCATGCGCGAGCGGCAGGAGTTCCTCGACCACTACTTCGTCTTCCGCGACGGTCCGCCCCTCGGCTTCGACCCGAAGCACGGCCGCGGGGCCCTCGCCGAGCTGCGCGCGGAGTACGACGAGCTCGCCGAGCGACGGCGGCTCGAGTCCCAGGTGCCGCCGTCTCTCGTCGCCGCGCACGACCCGCGGCCGCCGCTCGACATGCCGTCCACCGCCGCCGGCGTCGCCGCGCCCCAGGGCGCCAGCCCGCCGCCCGCGCAGGCGGCGAGCCTCCACGTGACGCCGCCCGCGCGCACCGTCGACCGCGTCGAGAAGTGAGCGCGTCCAGACACCGGGGGACCCTGCACCGCTCCGCGCTGTCCTCTCCGGCAACCCATGCTCTCCCGCGTCCGCGTCGCCCTCGGCGCCGGGCTCGCCGCGCTCACGTGCGCCTGCGGCTCGGCCACCACGACCACCCTCGGCTCGAGCCCCGTCTTGCCCCTTCGCACGCTGCGCCTCTACGAGACCGGCGTCGGCTACTTCGAGCGCTCCGGCGCGCTCGCCGGCGATCGCGCCTCGCTCCCGGTCCCCGCCGGGCACCTCGACGACGCGCTCAAGACGCTCGTCGTCCTCGGGCCGGACGGCAAGACCTCCGTCCAGGGCGTCGAGTTCGGCAGCAGCATCAGCCGCGGGATGGCGCGCGCCCTCGCCGGGCTGCCGGTCGACGACGACGAGCCGCTCGGGCTGCAGCAGCTGCTCGTCGGCCTCAAGGGCGCCGGCGTCGAGGTGCACGCGCGCGGCCTCACCCACACCGGGCGGATCGTCGACGTGGTGCAGTCGAGCGACGACGGCGTGGTCGTCAAGGAAGCCGCGGCGGCCACCGAGGCGCAGGGCGACGCGAAGGCCCGCGACAAGCCGCGCGCGCTGACGCTGCTCGTCCTGACCGACCATGGGGCGATCGTCCGCATCCCGGCCGCGGACGTCGACTCGGTCCGTCCCCTCGATCCGGGCTACGCGACGCGCCTCGGCTCCGCCCTCGATGCCCTCTCGACGCGCGGAGCCCAGAGCAAGCGCGCCCTGAGCGTTCTGGCCCATGCCGGCGGCCCGGTCACGCTGGGATACGTCGCCGAGACGCCGGTGTGGCGCACGACCTACCGCCTCGTGCTCGACGCGACCGGCAACGAGGCGGTGCTCCAGGGATGGGCGCTCCTCCACAACGACACCGACGAGGACTGGCGCGGCGTCCGCGTCGAGCTGGCCAACGGGCGCCCCGATTCGTTCCTCTTCCCGCTGGCCGCCCCGCGGTACGCGCGCCGCGGGCTCGTCACGCCGGACGATCAGCTCGCGACCGTGCCGCAGCTCATGGGGACGACGGTCGACGCCCTCTACGGCGACCAGCTCGGCGACTCGTACGGCGCGGGCGGCCTCGGGCTGTCCGGCGTGGGCGAGGGAGGGGGCGGCAGGGGCGAGGGGATCGGCCTCGGACGGCTGGGCACCATCGGCCACGGCTCGGGCGTCGGCAGCAGCACGCTGCTCGACGTCGGCAGCCTCGCCGCCGCCGCGCCCGCCGCCGGGGTCGAGGCGGGGGCCCTCTTCGTCTACACGCTCCCCGGGCCAGTCGACCTCCACGCCCACGACTCGGCGCTCGTGCCCTTCGCGCAGCAGCGCGTCGACGCGAGCCCCATCGCGTGGATCGACTCGGCGGGCTCGCCGGCCCGGAGCGCGGTGCGCTTCGTCAACTCGACGTCGCAGACGCTCCCGGCCGGGACGATCGCGTTCTTCGCCGACGGCGGGTTCGCCGGCGAGGCGTCGCTCGCGCGCGTGAAGCCCGGGGAGCGCCGCTTCCTGACCTACGGGCAGGATCTCGACGTGGAGCTCCGCGCCGTCGACCGCCGCGCCACCGAGGAGCCGCGACGGCTCGTGTGGCGCGAGGACGGCCGCTATCTCGAGGAGCACTACATCCGGACGAGCGACTTCACCTACGCCATCGAGAACCGGAGCGGCCGGCCGCGGTCGGTGATGCTCGCGATGTCGCTCGACCGCAACGCGACGCTGACCGGACCCGACGCGGTGGACTTCGACGCCGCCACGACGCGCCCGCTCGCCGTCTTCGCGATCGAGCCGCGCAAGAGCGTCGAGCGCAAGGCGCACGCGGTCGAGGGCCTCGTGCGGACGACCGCGTTCGCGGCCCTGACCGCCGCGCGCCTCACCGAGATCGCCGCCAGCGGCTCGCTCGGGGCGGCCGACCGCGCCGCCGCCACCGAGGCCGCCGCCCGCCTGCACCAGGCGGAGGACGACGCGAGGGCCGCGGCGCAGGCGAAGGTGGACCTCGTGGAGGTCGAGAAGGACCTGCAGCGCCTCCGCGAGCACATGAAGGCGCTGTCGGGCGAGCACCCTGCCGGCGGCGCGAACCCGTTCGCCGTGCGCGTGCTCGCGGCGGAGGACCGGCTCACCGCGCTCCGCAAGAAGCTCGACGGCCTCGAGATCGACGGGAAGGCCAGGAGCGACGCCGCGCAAGCCGCGCTGGCGAAGCTCGTCGTCGGCCCCGCCTGACCGCACTTGAGTATGCTGCGCGCCATGCCGAAGGCGCTCGCGTGGCACGACGTCGTCCCCGTCCTCCCGCTTCTGCTCGCGCCCGTGGC
>JBEKGQ010000281.1:0-8501 GCA_050012715.1 Polyangiaceae bacterium | reverse complement strand
ACGCGATGGTTCGACCTTGCCGTCGTAGGAGCGAATCATGCGACGCGATGGTTCGACCTTGCCGTCGTAGGAGCGAATCATGCGACGCGATGGTTCGACCTTGCCGTCGTAGGAGCGAATCATGAGACACCATGGTTCGGCCTTGCTGCCGGAGGAGCGAATCGTGCGACGCCATGGTTCGACCAATACCGCCGCGGGAACGAACCATCCCACGCAAAGGTTCGCCCATGCCGTCGCACGAGCGAGCCATCCCGCGCGAGGGATCGGGGATACGACCGCATGAACGCACCATCCCATGCAAGGGCCCGGGGATACGACCGCATGAAACGAATCATCCCACGCAAGGGTTCGGCCATGCCGTCGCGCGATCGAACCATCCCACGCAAAGGTTCGCTCATCGCACCCGATGAACGAACCATGCCGTGCAACGGGCTACCGTCCCCAGGCGCCCCACCTTCGTCTGTCGCCGACCCGGCGGGTCAGGGGGCCACGGGCGTCGAAGACCAGGAGTCGCCGGTGCTCTCGCACGACTGCTGCGCGGCGGCGACGGTCGACGGATCGTAGTAGCAGGCCTCGTCGCCGGAGAGCGCGCTCGTGCAGCAGCCCGTCAGGCCCGCCGAGGGGCAGCTTGCCGACTGCGTACCCCCGGAGCACGACCCGGTGACGGTGTCGTACACGTAGCAGATGGCCGAGCTCCCCGTCCCGCTCGTGCAAGCGACCTGGGAAAGGCCGTTGGGCCGAAGCCCCTCCCCCGAGCATCCCGCCACGGCGAGGCCCAGCACGACACCCAGCAGAGTAGAGCGGCGCATTCCTGAGCTCCTTGGGCGGGGTGGACGGGACTCGAACCCGCGGCCTCCGGCGTGACAGGCCGGCGTTATAACCAACTTAACTACCACCCCAGTGGCAGCCGGCCCTCGCGGTCCGGAGGGCGCACTTTACGCAGGCGCGGCGATCGGTCAAGTGGGAAGCACAACGCTTCTCGAGACGACAGGCCGCCTAGCTTTGCAGCGGCGCCGCCGGCTCCGGAGGAGGCCCCTTCCCGGCTCCTCCTCCGCCCGCGACCCCCGGCAACGCCGCGACCGCCGCGGGCATCGCGGCCACCGCCGCCCCGCCCGGGATGACGACGAGCTCCCCGTCGCGGTACTCCCAGCGCTCCTTCGGTACTCCGAACATCGCCTCCGGATTCGGCAGGCACAGCGCTTCGCGAAGCACTTCGTCCATGTGCTCGACGAGCACGATGCGCGTCGCCTTGAGCACTCGGCGCGGCACCTCGCGGAGGTCCTTCCGGTTCTCCTTCGGGACGATGACCGTCGTGATCCCGCTCCGGTGGGCGGCGAGGAGCTTCTCCTTCAAGCCCCCGATGGGCATCACGCGACCGCGGAGCGTGATCTCACCGGTCATCGCCAGGTCGCGCTTCACGGGGATCTTGATGAGCGAGCTGGCGAGGCTCGTCGCCATCGTCACGCCGGCGCTCGGCCCGTCCTTCCGCACGAACTCGGGGAAGTGAACGTGGACGTCCACCTTCTGGTAGAAATCGGGCTCGAGGCCGAGCACCTCGGCCCGCGAGCGCACGTAGCTCATCGCGGCCTGCGCGCTCTCCTCCATCCCCTTCTCGAGCAAGCCCGTGATGACGAGCTTGCCCTTGCCGGCCACGACCGCGACCTCGCACGCGAGGAGCTCGCCGCCGCCGTTCGACGTCACCGACAGGCCGTTGGTGAGCCCGATCTCGTCGTGCTCCTCCTTCTTGCCCACGCGGAACTTGGGCACCCCGAGGTACTTCGGGATGTCCTTCGCGACGATGTCGATCGCCTTCTCACGTCCGTCCGCCACCACCTGGCGCGCCACCTTGCGCGAGACGCTGGCGATCTCGCGCTCGAGCGAGCGGACGCCGGCCTCCTTCGTGTAGTGGTGGATGATCGTGCGGATGGCGTTCTCGGTCATCGTGAACGGCACCTCGTCGAGCCCGCACTCCTTGCGCTGGCGCGGGACGAGGTACTTCACCGCGATGTTGAGCTTCTCGAACTCGGTGTAGCCGCTGAGCTGGATGATCTCCATGCGGTCCTGCAGGGGGATCGGGATGCCGCCGAGCGTGTTCGCGGTCGTGATGAACATCACGTCCGAGAGGTCGTAGTCGAGGTCGAGGTAGTGATCGTTGAAGGTGCTGTTCTGCTCCGGGTCGAGCACCTCGAGCAGCGCCGCCGCCGGATCGCCGCGGAAGTCGGTCGACATCTTGTCGACCTCGTCCAGCAGGAACACCGGGTTGTTCGTCCCGACCTTCTTCAGGCTCTGGATGAGCTTCCCCGGCATCGCGCCGATGTACGTGCGCCGGTGGCCGCGGATCTCCGCCTCGTCCCTCACCCCGCCGAGCGACAGCCGCACGAACTTTCGCCCCGTCGCGCGCGCGATGCTCTTCGCGAGGCTCGTCTTCCCGACGCCGGGCGGGCCCACGAAGCAGAGGACCGGCCCCTTCAGCTTCTTCGTCAGCGCCTGGACCGCGAGGTACTCGAGGATGCGCTCCTTGATCTTCTTGAGGCCGTAGTGGTCCTCCTCGAGGATCTCGTCGGCCTTCGTGAGGTCGTAGGTCTCTTCGGTCTTCTCGTACCAGGGGAGGGTGATGATCCAGTCGATGTAGTTGCGCACGACGGTCGCCTCGGCGCTCGTCGGGTGCATCATCTTGAGCTTCTTCAGCTCCTTCTTCACCTTCGCGGAGGCTTCCTTGCTCATCCGCTTGGTCTTGAGCGTCTCGTCGATCTCCTGGATCTCGTTCTTGAACTCGTCGCGCTCGCCGCCACCCAGCTCCTTCTGGATGGCCTGCATCTGCTCGTTTAGGTAGTACTCCTTCTGCGTCTTCTCCATCTGCTTCTTGACGCGCGACCGGATCTTCTTCTCCACCTGGAGAATCTCGATCTCGGCCTGCATCAATTCGTGCAGACGCTCCAGACGCTTCGAAGCATCGTCCATCTCGAGGAGCTGCTGGCGGTCGCTCAGCTTGATGGTCGGCAGGCTGGCGACGATCGTGTCCGACAGGCGCGACGGATCGTCGATCGTCTGCACGCTCATCAGGACTTCGGGCTGAACCTTCTTGTTCAGCTTCACGTACATCTCGAAGGCGCTCTGGACGCTGCGCATCAGCGCCTCGACCTCGACCCCGCGCTGCCACGCCTCCGGGATCTCCTCGACCTCGGTGAGGAAGAACTCGTCGGTCTGCGCGAAGCGCTTGATGCGCGCGCGGCGCTTGCCCTCGACGAGCACCTTCACCGTGCCGTCGGGGAGGCGCAGGAGCTGCATCACCGTGCCCAGGGTGCCGACCTGGAAGATGTCCTCCGGCGTGGGCTCGTTGGTCTTCGCGTTCTTCTGCGCGGCGAGGAAGATGTCCTTGTCGCGCGCCATCGCGGCGTCGAGCGCGTTGATCGAGCGCTCGCGGCCCACGAAGAGCTGCGACACCATGTGCGGGAAGACGATGATGTCCCGGAGCGGAAGGAGCGGCACCGTCCGTCGCTTGGCGCCCGGAGGGGTCTTCCCGTCGTTTTCCTTGTTGAAGAACATCGACTGTCTTGTTCTTGCTGGGGAGCTCGAGGGGAGTTGCACTCCCCTCGAACAAGACCCGTGTCGGCGCTACGCGAGCTCGGCTTCCTTCTGGTAGACGATGAGGGGCGCCTCGTGCTTCGTGATGACGTCCTCGTTCACGACGACTTCCTTGATGCCGCTGCGCGACGGGATGTCGTACATGATGTCGAGCATCGAGTGCTCGATGATGGCGCGCAATCCGCGGGCGCCGGACTGACGCTGCAGCGCCTCCTTCGCGACCGCCTGGAGGGCGCCCTTCGTGAACTTCGCCTTCACGCCGTCCATCTCGAAGAGCTTCTGGTACTGCTTCACGAGCGCGTTCTTCGGCTTCGTGAGGATGTCGACCAGGGCCTCCTCGTTCAGCTCGTGCAGCGTCGCCAGCACCGGCAAGCGGCCGATGAACTCGGGGATGAGCCCGAACTTGAGGAGGTCCTCCGGCTGCACCTGCTCGAGGAGCTCGCCGAGCTTGAAGTCCTTCTTGCTCTTGATGTCCGCCCCGAAGCCGAGCGTCGACTGCCCGATGCGGCGCTGGACGATCTGCTCAAGGCCGACGAAGGCCCCCCCGCAGATGAAGAGGATGTTCGTCGTGTCGACCTGCAAGAAGTCCTGCTGCGGGTGCTTGCGGCCACCCTTGGGGGGCACGTTCGCGATCGTCCCCTCGATGATCTTGAGGAGGGCCTGCTGCACGCCCTCGCCCGACACGTCGCGCGTGATGCTGGGGTTGTCACCCTTGCGGCTGATCTTGTCGATCTCGTCGATGTAGACGATGCCCCGCTGCGCGCGCTCGACGTCGTGGTCCGCGTTCTGGAGGAGCTGGACGATGATGTTCTCGACGTCCTCCCCCACGTAGCCGGCCTCGGTGAGCGTCGTCGCGTCGGCGATGGCGAAGGGGACGTTGAGGATCTTCGCGAGCGTCTGCGCGAGGAGCGTCTTGCCCGTCCCGGTCGGACCGAGGAGCAGGATGTTCGACTTCGAGAGCTCGACGTCGTCACCCCCCACGCGCGAGTCGATGCGCTTGTAGTGGTTGTGCACGGCCACCGCGAGGATCTTCTTCGCGCGCTCCTGGCCGATGACGTAGTCGTCGAGGATCGTCTTGATCTCCGAGGGCTTCGGGACGGGAGCGGAGCCGGCGTACGGCTCGTCCTTCTCGACCTCCTCGGCGATGATGTCGTTGCACAGGCCGATGCACTCGTCGCAGATGTAGACGGTGGGGCCGGCAATGAGCTTCTTCACTTCCTTCTGCGACTTGCCGCAGAAGGAGCAGTTCAGATTGCCGTTCTGGTGATCGTCCCGCCTGCGTTCCAAATGCCTCGCCCTCGCGTGAAAAGCTTAGACCCGGCCCCAAAGCGTCGCAAGCTTGTGGCAAGCCGGAATTTGCTGCGCTGTCGTGTACGAATCGGCCCCTACCGCTCGCGCTTCTCGCTGGCCTCGCCCTTCTTGCGGGGCGGGAGCACGTCGTCGATGAGGCCATATTCCTTGGCCGCGGGAGCGCTCAGGTAAAAGTCGCGATCGATGTCCTTGTGGATGACGTCCTTCGCCTTGCCGGTCGCGGTCGCCAGGATGTCGGTGATGACCTCCTTGGAATGACGCGCCTCCTTGGCCTGAATCTCGATGTCCGTCACCTGACCGCGGGCGCCGCCGGTGGGCTGGTGGATCATGACGCGGGCGTTCGGCAGAGCCAGCCGGCGCCCCTTCAGGCCCGCGGCGAGGAGCACCGCGCTCATCGACGCCGCCATGCCGAGGCACGTCGTGCTCACGGTGGAGCGGACGTACTGCATCGTGTCGTAGATCGCGAGCCCGCTCGTCACCACCCCGCCCGGACTGTTGATGTAGAGCATGATCTCCTTGTCGGGATCCTCGCTCTCCAGGAAGAGAAACTGCGCGATGATGATGTTCGCGACGTCGTCGTTGATCTCGGTGCCGAGGAAGACGATGCGGTCCTTCAGCAGCCGGCTGAAGATGTCCCAGTTGCGCTCGCCACGGTGCGTCGTCTCGACGACCGTCGGGTAGGGAATGAAGTCCCTCGTCTGCTCGATCGTGCGGATCGCCTGCGTACGGTTCTCGGGACGCTTGCTCATCGTCGCTCCTCGCTGCCGCTTTCGTCCTTCGCCGGGCCTTTGCCCTTCTTCTTAGCCTTGGATGCCGGTTCCTGCGAACCGGTGGTCGACTCGTCCGTTCCCTCGGCCTTCGCCTTGGGCTCCGGGTGCCCTTCGCGGATCTTCGCCTTGCCCTCGATGATGTCGAGCACCTTGTCCTCGAGGATCATCCCGATGAGGATCTGACGGCGCTGCGGATCGTTGTATTCCGCCCGCACCTTCGCGACGTTCTTGCCCGTCTCGACCGCCAGCTCTTCCAGGCCCTTCTGGATGTCCTTGTCGTCGACGGTGATGCCCTGCTTCTTCGCGATGGCGGCCATGAGCAGGCCTGCGCGCACCTTCTTCTCCGCGTCGGCGTGCACGCGGTCGTGCACCCGGTGGAAGTCCTCCTGCGTCGGGCGCTGGCCCATCCGGCGCGCGTTCTGGAGGAGCTCCATCTCCATCATCTTGCACTGCTGCTCGATGAGGGTCGGCGGCACGTCGACCGGGTTGCGCTGGCTGAGCTGATCGACGATCTGCTCGGCGACCGTCGTGTCGGACTGATCCTTCAGCGCCTTCTGCAGGCGCGTGTGCACGTCGGCGCGGAGCTCGACCAGCGTCTGGAAGTTGCCGACGTCCTTGGCCAGCTCGTCGTCGAGCGCGGGGAGGACGCGCTGCTTCACGTCCTTCACCTTCACGTGGAAGGTCGCCGGCTTGCCGCGAAGCTCCTCGCGTGGATTCGAATCCGGCAGCTTGGCCGACACGTCGAACGCGTCGTCGACCGACTTCCCCGTCAGCCCCTCGTCGAGCTCCGGCAGGACCTGGCCCGACCCGAGCTCGAGCTGCACCGCCTCGCCGCCGGCCTCCTTCATCGGAGCCCCGTCGACGTCGAGGGTGAAGTCGATCGTCACGACGTCGCCCTTCTGGGCGGGACGCGCGGGGTCCGGCGCCTCGAGCCGGGCGTGCTGCTTGCGCAGGAGCTCGAGCTGCTCGTCGACCATCTTCTCGTCGGCGACGACCGGCGGGCGGGCGAGCTCGAGCCCCTCGTAGTCGACAGCGTCGATCTCCGGCTGGACCTCGAAGCGGGCCTTGTAAGAGAAGGCGGCGCCCTGGTCGAACTTGCCTGCCTCGACCTGGGGCTGGTTGATCGGGCTCACGTTCTGCTCGGTGAGCGCCTTCGGGAGCGTCCCCTGCACGAGCGCGTTCATGACGTCGCTGGCGATCTGCGGACCATAGAGGCGAACGAGCACCTGCCGCGGCGCCTTGCCGGGGCGAAAGCCTTTGACGTGCGCTTTGCGCGCGAGCGTCGAGTAGGCCTTCTCGACCTCGGCCTGAACCTCGGGAGCCGGAACCTCGACGGCGAGCTCCATCACGACGGGGGAGATGCGTGCGACCTGGACTTGCATGGCTGGGCGACCTTCGGGAGCCCGCGGCGTGTGAGTCACACGGCGGGAACGCGGAGGGTAGTGGTCCGCCCAGCGAATGCAAGATGCCAAGACCCGGTAACGCCGAGAAAAAAGAGCCCCCCGGTCCGAGGCAGGACCGAGGGGCGGGAGCGCGGGCCGACGGGAGGAGGAGGGCGGTACGCGCTAAGTCGATGGGGACGAAGAGCCGCGGCTAGTAGTCGTCGTCGTCTTCTTCGTCCGTGTACTCGTCGTGCTGGTCGTCGAACAGCAGATCGTTCTGGTGCAGCATGGTCTCCTGCATCAGATCGTCCAGCGAGAAGCCGGCCTTGTTCTGCGAGGTCAGCTCCTCGCGCTCGAACTCTTCGATCGTCCTGTAGCTCTTGGGCATGGACATGGGTCCTCCTCCCCAGGTCGGTGCTGCCGGAGGTGATCCTCCGGGAGTCACGTCTGGTCGGTTTCTTCGGCGGGCGGTGGTTCTGTGGCAGCGTCGAGGCGATCAGCGCTCGGCGCGACGGCTCTGCATCCATTGCGCGAGGTCGACGACCCTCGCGGGACCTGCGTCGGGACGGAGCTGCGCGGTGAGCGGCTTGGCCCGGCCCCAGAACCGGCGGACGACGACTTCGCTCATCGCGTCGTCGGCGTCGTTGGTCTGAAGCACTTGCATGAACCGCTGTCGCATCGGTTGCTCCCGTTGGACTCCGTTTCGACTTGTCCTACATCTGCCGACAACGTACTACGCACATGAGCACACCTGAAGAAAGCTGCAGCGATTTGCTGCGCTTCGACCGCCGCCGCCGATCCGCCCCCCGGCCTTCCCCTCCCCTATCGATCCGAGTAGAGACGTCGCAACGATGACCAAGCGGCATCCCCCTCGTGTCATCGCGGTGGTCAACCAGAAGGGCGGCGTCGGCAAGACGACCACGGCGGTGAACCTCGCCGCGAGCGTCGCCGCGGCCGAGCGCAAGACGCTCCTCCTCGACCTCGACCCGCAAGGGAACGCCAGCTCCGGCGTCGGCATCCGCCCGCGCACCGTCACGCGCAGCGTCTACGACTGCATCATCGGCCGCGCCACCCTCGCCGACGTCATCGTCCCGACCGGCATCCGCTCCCTCTTCGTCGCCCCCGCCACGCAAGACCTCGTGGCCGCCGAGCTCGAGCTCGTCGACGACCCCGATCGCGCCGTCCGCATCAAGCAGGCTCTCGCGGCTCTCCCGGCCGACGCCTACGAGTACGTCTTCATCGACTGCCCGCCGTCGCTCGGCATCCTCACCCTGAACGCGCTCACCGCCGCCGACCGCGTGCTCGTCCCGCTCCAGTGCGAGTACTACGCGCTCGAGGGGCTCACCCACCTGATGGCCACGATCGACCGCGTGAAGAACGGCACCAACCCCGACCTCGAGGTCGAGGGGATCCTCCTGACGATGTTCGACGCCAGGAACAACCTCGCCCACCA
>JBEKGQ010000280.1:0-8516 GCA_050012715.1 Polyangiaceae bacterium | reverse complement strand
GTCGTGCTGCTCCGCAGAGGAATCGGGTTCTTCTGCCCGGGCAGGTAGACCCGGTCGACGAGCGTGTCGCCGGCAAGGTTCTCGCGCTCCTTGGCGAGGGCGACGATCGCGAGATCGTGCAGCCCGAGGTCGTGCGCGGCCGCCTGCGCCACGGCGAGCTGTCCGCGACCGCCGTCGACCACGAAGAGGTCCGGCGCGTCCCAGGTGGCGTCAGCCTCGCGTTCGGGTGAGCCCTCGGCGAGAGTCCGAGGCAGCTCCTCCGCCTTGAGGGCGCGGCGAAACCGGCGGGCCAGCACCTCGTACATCGACCCGTAGTCGTCGTTCACTCCCGTGAGGCCGGCTTGCGGCGCCGCGTCGCCGCGGACGTTGAACGTGCGGTAGCGCTTTTTGTCGAGCTCGCCGTCCGTCATCGCGACGATCGCGCCCACCGTATCGCCACCGCCGAGATGGGAGATGTCGCAGCACTCGATGCGCCGCGGCAGCGTCGCGAGGCGGAGTCGCTCTTGGAGGTCGCGCAGTCGCTCTTGGACGTCGTCGTTCTGACGCTGCTTCTCGACGAACGAGTGGCGTGCGTTGTCGTTCGCCATCGCCAGGAGATCCACCCGGTGGCCCCGACGCGGGAGGAGTAGCGCGACTCTGTGCCCGGCGCGGTCGGCGAGCCACTCCGCGATACCAGCCACGCCCTCCGGCTCCCGGGGCAGGATGATCTCGTCCGGCACGAGCGTCACGGCCATGCCGGCGTCTTCCATCTCCTTCGCCAGGGAGGCGCCGTAGTGCTGGGCAACGAACGCGGCGACGATCTCTTCGTCGGGAATCTCGGCCTGCTTGATGGCGAACGTCCCCACGTCCTGCAGCTTGCCGGCGCGCACGTGAAGGAGCGCGATCTCGACGAGCTCCCCTTCGCGGTAGAAGCCCATGACGTCGCGATCGACGTCGTCGATGGTCACGACGCGCTGGTCCGCCCGCACCTTCTCGATGGCGCGCAGCTGGTCCCGGTACACGGCCGCCAGCTCGAAGCTCATGGCGCGCGCGGCTTCTTTCATCCGGCCGTCGAGCTCGCGCGAGAGCTCGTCGTGCCGCCCGTCCAGGAACTTGCAGACCGCGTCGACCTGTTCGGCGTACCACTCGCGCTCGACCGGAAAGACACACGGCGCGGGACAGCGCTTGATCTGGTGCTGCAGGCACGGCCTCTTGCGGCTCGCGAACTCGACGTCACTGCACGTCCGGAGCTGGAAGTGCTTGTTGACGAGGTGGAGGGTGCGCCGCGCCGCGGTGGCGGAGTGGTAGGGACCGAAGTAGCGCGCCCCGTCGGGTGTCGGGCGGCGAACGACCTGGAGCCGCGGCCACGGCTCCCCGGCGCCGAGGCGCCCGAGTCGCAGCGTGATGAAGTCCTTGTCGTCGCGAAGCTTGACGTTGTAGCGGGGCCGGTGCTCCTTGATGAGGTTGTTCTCGAGGATCGTCGCCTCTTTCTCGTTGGCGGTGACGATCGTCTCGAGGTCCCCGATCGTGCGCTGCAGGATCGGAATGAAGGCGCGCTGATCGCCCTGCGACTCCTGGAAGTAGCTGCGCACCCGCGAGCGCAGGCTCTTGGCCTTGCCGACGTAGACGACCGCGCCCTTCTTGTCCTTGAAGAGATAGACGCCCGACTGAGGGGGCAGACCTTCGAGCTTCTGGAGGACGGCGTCGGGAAGCATGGCCGCCAGGAAGCCTACTGCTTGGGCCTGGGTTTGAAGGTCAACGTGAGGTCGACCTTCTGCACCGCGCCGGCGACCACGTCGACCTCCGACTCGGCGTCCGCGTCGACCGTCGGGTGATGGACCCCGACCTTCAGCTTGCCCACGGGCACCCCGTCGATCCGATAGTGACCGGCGAGGTCGGTCACCGCGTGCAGCGGATGACGGAAGACGTAGAGGTCCTCCTTCACGTAGGTCTCGAGGTGATCGGTCAGGTGGAAGTATCCCGCCTTGTCCGGGTAGAGCCGCACCGGCTCCCCATCCCCCTTCGGAGGCGTCACCATGACGGCGACGTTCGTGGACTCGTCGATGGCAGGAGCGAAGAGGAGACGGCTGTCGTTCGCGATGTCGAGGCGCTGGCCGTAGGTGATCGCGATCGTGCGAGCGGGGTACGCGCAGGCGCGCGTGATCGTGACCGTCACCGCGTCGTTCTTCTCGGGGACGTAGACGCCGGTGTAGCCGACGACGACGACGACCGCATCCGCCAGCGGCCTCGGACCTCCGGGGCTGCTGGCCTGTCCCTCACGGAACAGCTTGCCGTAGGTGTCGAGCGCGGCGGGGCACTGGGAGGTGTTCACCGCGACGCCCGGCGCCGGTGGCCCCTCGACGTCGACGGTCCCCTCGACGCTGCCGGACGGCCCCGAGTACGGCGGATCCCCTCCAGGATTGAGGACCCGATCGACGCTCGCCCTCGGGACGGGAAACGCGGCGGGAGAGGAAGCCTCGGGGCTCGTGTGGCCCGCGGTGGCGGCGGCGTCCCCGGGCGGGGAGGCCCCGTTGCTGCTGCTCTTGCAAGCCGAGGGCGCCATCGTGAGCGTGGCGGCGCCAACGAAGATGGCCGATCGCACCAAGAAAGTCGGCATGACGAGGGGACTCAGCAAGCTCCGCACCTAGCATCCGCGTTCGCCCGCACGCAAGGTGACCTCCCGTGCGTCGGCCACGTCTCGACGGCCGACACGAGGACGTGCTAGGCCCGCTCGGCTTTGCGCTTCACCGGCCATTTCAGCCTCCTGCTCCTGCCCGTCGCCGCCACGGGCTGCAGCCGTGCACCGGGCGCCGGTCCCGCGCCGGAAGACCCGCTCCGCGCACCGGAGCTCCAGGTGCCCGCGGTGCGGGCCGCCCTGCCGCCGCCTCCCCCGCCCTCTTGTCCGGACGACGCCTGGACGACCTACGGTCACGATCCGGCCCGCACGTCGACGACGGGTGGGTGCTTGTTCGGGCCTCTCCGCGCCAGCTGGTCCTTCAGCCCGCACTGGGTCAAGGGCACGCCGTCGCACGCGACCCGTGCCGTCGCCGACGGCGACGCCGTCTACGTGACCGGGGGGATCGGACCGACGCCGACCGTGTGGCGGCTCGACGCGAAGACGGGCGCGATCGGGTGGACGTACATCACGATGGCGGACGCGACGCGCGACGGGTGGCCGACGCTCGCGGGCTCGAAGGTGATGCTCGTCGATGACGGGGTCTACTCGATCGACGCCGCAACCGGGAAGGGCCACCGCGGCGAGCTCGATGCATGGGGCGAGTCGCTCACCGATGGTGACCGGCTCTTCGCGGAGAACGACCGATACTGGGACGGCTACGGCCTCTACCTCAGCGCGTTCGACCTCGAGGCCAAGCTCCTGTGGAGACGTGACTACGATGCCCTCGTCCGCTTTTTCACGGCGCCCGACGTGGGAGGCCTCGCCATGGATGACGGTCGGATCGTGCACGCCGCGCAGCACGGCGCGCTGCACACGACTGCGCTCACGGCGTACGACCCGGTCTCGGGCGAGCGGGCCTGGAAGGTCACCGTCTCGCCGGAGAGCTCGCCGAGCATCGCCGACGGTCACGCGTTCGGGATCGAGCGCTGGACGGGCGAGGCGGTCGATCGACTCGTCGCACGGACGCTGAGCGACGGCGCGCTCGTCTGGTCGCGCGAGCTGCCGGACGCGAGGGGCCCGGCACCGCTGCTGGCAGGCGGGCTGGTCGTCGCGCACGGGGCGGAGGGGGTCTTCGCGTTCGAGCGGAAGTCGGGGACACCGGTTTGGAAGGCGGCGCTCCCACGAACGGCCCAGGCCACCCAGTCCGCCACGACGCTCGCTGCCGCCACCGGCTCGGGGACTCTCGCGGTCGTGTCCGGTCGCGCGATTCACCTGCTCCAACTCGCGGACGGGAGCGAGACGTGGACGGCAGACGTCGCGCCGCGCGCGAAGCGCGTCGAGGGCCCAGTCATCGCGGGCGGAGCCCTCTACGTCGTCGCGGACGGAGCGATGCTTCGCTTCGAGGGCGCGGCCGCCGGCCCGCAGTAGACCCGGTCGTCGACCCTTGCTTCGGCGTACGTGGAGCGCTCTGGCGGTCGCATCGGTGCTGATCGCGCGCCAGGCCGCCGGCAACGAGCCGGTCGACGATCCTCGTTGCCGGGGCACGCACAGCCTCGCGTCGCCCCTTCCGGACCTCTGCCTTGGTCTCATCGACACCGACCGGCCGCACCAGACGGACACCCCGCACGTCGTCCCGGCAGGACACGTCCAGTTCGAGTCCGCTCCCGCGGAGCTTCAGCTCGGAGGAGCCGTAGGCAACC
Organism: Polyangiaceae bacterium; assembly: GCA_050012715.1. GTDB lineage: Bacteria > Myxococcota_A > Polyangia > Polyangiales > Polyangiaceae > Palsa-1150. The sequence continues at coordinate 4,220 of JBEKGQ010000280.1, read as the reverse complement.
GCTCGGGGGACCGGACCGCGCACGTCGTCCTCTTCGACGACAACTACAAGGTCGGTCTAGTCTCCGACGCGGACCTCCAGCTCCTCTTCACGCACGCCGCGTACGACCCCGCCACGCGTTCCCTGCTGCCCCCGGGGCCGCTTGGGCTTCGCGGGAAGCTGAACGTCGTGCAGGAGCGGGGCTGGCTTCCCGCGATCACCCTCGTCCCCTGGGTGTTCCTGCCCATCGCGCCGTCCGAGGTCTTTCGCGCGGGGCCGTACGTCTTCTGGGGATGGGAGCTCGGTGCGCACTTCGAGCTGGAGATGAACGCGGGGCTGCTCTTCGGTGCGAGCCCGAAGCCGCCAGTCGCGGTCGTCCTCGCTTCCGCGCTCACCTACAAGCCCGTCGAACGCTTCGGGGTGTTCGTGGACGTCTACGCGACGGGCCCCGACGCGGCCCTCGGCACGGGCATGCTCTGGGCGCTCTCGCGTGACATGCAGGTCGACCTCGGCACGTACGTCGGCCTGAGCGGCGCCGAGCCGGTCGCGACACCGTTCGTCGGGTTCTCCGTCCGAAGGTGAGGGCGCACTCAGCGCTCTGCCCAGTAAGACGGCGGCGTCTCCCCGAGTTGCTCTTCGATCTCGGCTCGAAGCTCGGCATCGACGACGCGAGAGAGGAGCTGTCGGAGCAGCGGCTCGAGCTTCGGCGACTTGAGCCACGCGAGGACGCCGTGCATCTGCTCGGTGACGTAGGGATCCGATGACGTGAGCAGAGGCTCGAGGTGTGGGGCCACGGCGGCGAACGGGGCCCCCCGGACGCACATCACCGAGAGAAGCTCGGCGCGCTCCGGCGCGGGAGCCGATGCCAGGACGGACGACAGACGACGATCGCGCGGATTCCACGGCGGCTCGCTGGCCAGGAGCGCGATGGCCGCTTCGGCCGCAGAACCGCCCTGGCGCGCCCGCGACGAGAGGGACGCCTCGAGCTCGGCACGGACCGCCGGGCTCCCCCGCCACGTCCGCGCGACCGCCACGAAGAGGGGTGACTCCGGCTTCGCGAGCGCGGCCCGTGCCCACGCGTCGTCGAGCGCTCCCCGCTCCCGAAGCCCGCGTGCACAGGCGACCGCCGCACCGATCGCGTCCTCCTCGGTCTCCGCCACCTCGAGGACGCGTTGCGCGATCACGCTGGCCGCCGCCGCTCCGCGACCGAGGGCCATCCAGGCCGCATTCTCCACCCGCCCCCAGTCACGTTCGGCGAGCGCGAGCGCCATGTCGGAGGTCAGGCGAGTGTCGCTCGACCGATCGGGCCACGCGACGATGAGCTTTCGCGCCTCCCAGGAACCGAGGTCGTCGTCCAGGGCGAGCGCCATCACGCGATCGAGCAGCTCGGCCGGCGCGCCGACGAGCGTCAGGAGACGCAACGAGTCGTCGATCTGCCCGGCCTCCTCGGAGAGCACGTGCCGCGTGGCCAGCTCACGCAGGGGAGCGGTGTGCTCGCGTGCGATGACCCCGCTCTCCACGAGATCCCCGAGGCGTCGCGTCCAGGCGAAGCTCTCCGGCTCGGTGAACCGGGCCGCCAGGGCGCACAAGCCTTCGACGCCGACGCCGCCGAACTTCTCGACGAGCGTCGCCGCCCAGCCGTTCTCGCGGCCCGGCGACAGCGGCTCGCTCGATTCGGCGTCGTCCCCCACCAGCTGGAGCAGGAGCACGAGCGCCTCCCGAGCCGGCGCCTCGGCGAGCAGGGCCCGCGCCATCGCTCGGCGCGCGTCGGCCACCCGCCCCTGCATCACCGCGAGGCCGGCGAGGAAGCGGTCGGTCGGCGGCCCCGCGAGCAGGCGCCCACCCACGAGCTCCTCCACCGGGACGGTCAGTGCCTGCCCGTAACGCTCGAGCCACTGGCGGCGCGCGACCTCGCGCACGGACGCCGCGGGATCGCTGGCCGCGAGGCGCAGCCGCGGCTCGGCCAGCTCGTTCGGGAGGCGCTCGAGAGCGGCGAGGGCCTTCATGCGATCGTGCGCGTGGGCGCAGCGCAACCAGTGGTCGGCCATCACCGCGCCCGTGTCGGGGAACCCCACGGCGAGCGCCTCGGTGGCCCAGCCGGCATCGAGCCAGAGGGCGTCGTGCTCCGCGTCGATCCAGTCGAGCAACGCCTCCCCGGCGGTGTCCGGATGGACGTGCGCGAGGGCCGCGAGGACGGCGTCGGCGAAGATTCTCTCGTCCTCCTCGCGCTCCTCGCCGCCGAAGGGATCCGGCGGCGCATGTGTGACCAGATCACGCAGGACCTGGACGAGATCGTCCGGCGCGAGCAAGGGCGGCTCCGCGGTCGCGAGCGCTTGGAGCGCCCGCGCGCGGACGGAGAAGCTCGGCAAGTGCAGCGCGCGGCGGAGTGCCGCCATGGCCGGGTCGCGCCCGGCGAAGCGCGCGATGAGATCGATCGCCACCGCCCGCGAGGTGTGGGACGGCCCGTCGTCGACGACGTCCGCCAGCCGCGCGACGAGAGCGTCCTCGTCGCCGACCTCTGGCGTCCACTCGTCGTCCGCGAAGAGAGCGTGGGCCATCTCCGCGTCACCCGCACGCGCGATCTCGACGAGGAGCTCCGCCGTCTCCGGGTGATCGAGCGGCATCAGCGACGCCACGCTCGCGACGCGCTCGCGCTGACGGCGTGTCATCCGCGGCGCGTACTGGAGGAGCAAGCGCAGCAAGCGGACAGACTCGATCGGCCACTCCTGCATTCCCACGACCTCGACCCCGAGCCGGTGGCTCCGCGCGAGCAGGCGCTTGACCGCCTGGAAGCGCGTCTCGTGCTCGGACTCCGCCCATGCTTCGGCCGTCGCGAGCGCGAGGGGCCTGCAGGCGGCGCGCGACCGGGCCCGGAATTCTTCCAGAGCTTGCTCGTCGTGCGGCGCAGTGCGCGGAGGCTCCGCCGTGACCGGGGCGGCTGGCCGCGCCGCGGCGGCGGATGCCGCCTCGGCCGCGTGCAGCTTCTCGTCGACCTGCGCGGTCTCCTCGGGAGGCACGTAGCTCCACGCGAAGTGCTTCGCGAGGGTGGGGTCGATCTCGTCGCGGCGAGGCATGTCGATGGTCTATCTAGGTGGAGCACCCGGCGTGAGCGCCGTCAATTCCGCCGGATGCTCGGCGGGTGCCTCCAGGCCATCATAGCGATGCCGATGCGGACCGCACGCCCCACCACCCCTCGCCACAGGTTGGCGCCCTGACGCTCACCGCGGCAGATAGGGCAGCCTCCACGAGTAGACGTCGAGGCAGGGTGCGCGCCGGTCGATCCGGGCCGGCCGGCAGAGGGTCGCCTGTTTCTCGAGCGGCCAAGGCGATCCGGGCAGCCCCTCGACCTCGCCGGTGACCCAGACGCGCGAGGGCAGAGCCGCGACGTGGGTCAGGCGCATCTGAACGTCGCCCAGAGAGCCCGCGGTGAAGGCGCGGCCGGAGAGCTCCGTCGTCTCGAAGAAACGGACGCTGGACACCCCGAAGACGTCGATCGGGCCGCCCGCGGGTTGCACGCGCGCGAGCTCGACGAGCTGGACCCCGGGCGGCGGGATCGTGCGGCGCGCGTGCGCGTCGAGCGAGGCGCGCATCGCGACGAGAACCGCGAGCGCACCGACCACCCCGAGGGTCCGCCGGGACCGAGTGACGGACAGGGCGATGCCCGCGGCGAGGGCGACGACGACCGGCAACGCGTGGCGCGGTTGATCCCGCAAGTTCTGTCCGAGCCCGATCCACAGGAGGTACGGCGCGACGACCAGCACGGCCGAGCGCCAACCGCGCCACGCCGCTCGCTGCCACGCCATGACCGCGACCGCCAACGCCACGACCAGCGCGAGGCCGACGGCGAGACCCAGGGCGTCGAACCCCACCCCGAAGCCGTCGGCGAGAACATCACGCGCGAGCCACCTCAGACGCACGACGCCCGGCTCCGTGACGACGGTGCCTCCCCAGCGCCCGGCGTGACCGGTGAAGTGCGCGGCGGTGAGCGCGTACAGGCGGCCCGCGCCGACGATCTTCACGAGCGGCGCCAGCCACGCCAGGGTGGCCGCCGCCGCCATGCCCGTCGCCCGCAGGCGCGCGCCGGGCGGCGCCAGCGCCAGGACGGCCAGGTACACGGGAGCCCACGAGAGGCGTACGCCGAGACCGAGACCAACGCCGAGCCCGAGCACGACTGCCCCCGCCCGCGCCGGGCGCCTGGCCCACACCGCGCCCCACACCGACGCCGCGAGGAACGCGAGCGCC
>JBEKGQ010000279.1:0-8559 GCA_050012715.1 Polyangiaceae bacterium | reverse complement strand
CACTATCATCTGCGCATCCGAAAGGATGTCGTAGGGGTTGCCTTTGTCGAGAAACGCGTCGATGACGAGCACCCGGTTTCCTGGGCGCGTTGCGGCGCGGCAGTTCTTCAAGATCCGCAGGCACCGAGCATCGTCCCAACCATGCAGCACGCCCTTCAGGAGGTAGGCGTCACACCCCGGGGGGATCGACTCGAAGTAGTCGCCTGCCACGAACTCCGCGCGGTCCGCGACGCCGCGATCGGACAGCAGCTTCCGTGCCGCGTCGAGGACGCCGGCTCGCTCGAACAGCACCCCGCGCAGGTACGCCTTCGTGAGAAGCACCTCAGACAGGAGAAGCCCGCATCCCCCAGCGACGTCGCAGACGCGGCCGATCTCGGCGAAGGGGTATGCCCGAGCGATGCTCGGTGCCTCAAACGCCGTACGGCCGGCGATGGCTTGTGCGAAGAGCTCCCGGTCGTCGGGGTGCACGTCGAGCCATGTCCACAGGTCGGCGCCGTTCACCCGCTCGAACGCGCTCCCGCCGGTGAGCAGCGTCCGCTCAAAGTCACCCCACGCCTCCCCGAAAGCCTTGGTCGCCCAGAGCAGAGCGTACTCGCGTGATCGCGACGGATGGTCCGATCGCAGCGCCGAAGAGACTCGGTTCTGGCCGAACCGGCCGTCCTCGAAACGCTCAAACACGCCAATGGCGCAGAGCGCGCGCATCGTCCTCGCGAGCGCATCGGGGTTGGCGCCCGAGGCAGTCGCCAGCGCGTCGATGGTGGCGGGTGCGTCCTTCACGTGGTCGGCCACGCGGAGGCGGGCCGCCGCAGCCACGAGCTGGGTGTACGCCACCCCGAGGATGCGATCGAGCAGGGCGATCTCCGGCGGGACGGCGTCGTCGGCGAGCGACTGGAGTTGGCGTCGTTTCACGAGGCATGCCCTCAGATGTTTGGGGGGAGGTTGATTGGGCAATCGAGCCGGACCGAGGGTCATGGCCGAACGTTCCGAAGGAGCGCGTCGAGGGTGGCAAGCCTTTCGAGCTCGGCCTGCATGGCCGTCTCTCCGGAGGCGCGAGACACTCGGGCACGCGTGATCGCCCGCTCGGCTGCGGCGGTCACCGCACGCAGGGTGGATGCGAGCTCCGACCTGAGGCGAGCCCCGCTCTCGCGAACGCGGTCGACGAGGTCGTTCGTCAGTCGCGCGCCGTTCGTTTCGAGCAGGCGTGCCAGGTACGGGGCCGTACGTTTGTGCGCCGCGCGGGCCGCCTGCTCGCGGGAGCGCATCGCGTCGAGCACGCCTGCACCCGCAGGCGGAGCGGCGCGTGTCAGGAGGTCCGTGAAGTAGAAGCGCGGGGCCGTCCGGAACCCCGCTTCGGGCTCGAGCTCGTGCGGAAGCTCCGCAAACGCCGCGTCGCCCGTGTCGCCGAGGCGCTGCAGGAGCTCGTTGCCGAGCGTGACGAACCTGCCGGTGGCGCGCAGGTAAAGCTCCTCGGCTTCGGGCTGAATGGAGCGCGCCCACTCCTCGAGGCGCGTGCGCGCGATGGTCTGCGCGAAGGCGTAGGCCTCGTCGCGCACCGCCCCATCGTGAGCAGCGGCCGTCTGGAGCTGCGCCAGCAGCTCGGCCTCGGCAGCCGGCTGCGCGCGTCGCTCAAACGCCTCGCGCCGCTCTTCGAGGGTACGGCGGATGAACTCCTCTTCCGCCCGGAACAGGGGCTCGAGCTGTCGCACCGCCCGCTGCGCGTCGTCGACGGCGCGGCTCATCGCGTCGAGGCGGCGTTCGGACTGGTCCATCGGCCGCTCCAGTGCCGCGCGATGCTCGGCGACGTCGCGCGCCAGCCGGGACGCGAGCCGAACGGTGCCGCGCCGGCGCGCGGCCTGGACAATCTCCACGCCACCCTCCCGCGCGAGGGTCGCCAGCGAAGTCTCGAGCGCCGCCCAGTCACGCGTGGGCCCGACGGCGCTGCGCTCCCTGGCGCTGACGACGAGGATTTCCGGCGGCGCGCTCCGAAGTCGCGCCGCGACCACCCTGCTCGTGAAAGCGCGCGCCTGGGCGACGTCCTCCTCGCCGAGGCGGTCGGCCTTGTTGATCACGAAGATGACGTGGGCAACCTCCCGGGCGACCTCTTCGACGAGGGCGAGCTCGTCGCCCGAGATGGGCGGATCCGCCCCGAGGACGACCAGCGCGGCGTCGATGTGCGGGACGAAGTCGCGCGTCGCGGCCGTGTTGCTTGCATGCACCGATCCGAGACCCGGCGTGTCCACGAGGCACATACCGGACGCGAGCAAGGGACTTGGCTCGCGCGCTTCGACCGCCAGTACCTCCTTGATGTTGTCGGGGTTCTGCTCCTCGGCGACGTAGCTCGCCAGCTGGTCGAGTGGGACGTCCTGCCAGTCGGCCGTGCGCGCCTTCACCCGGACACCCCGAGTCTCACCGTGGCGCACGACGGTCACGACCGCTGTCACGGGGATGACGCCGACCGGGAGGACGTCATCGCCGACGAGCGCGTTGATGAGAGTCGACTTGCCCCGCTTGAACTGCCCGACGCAGGCGACGAAGAAGCGCCCCTCCTCGACGCGGCTGCGCAGCGCGACGATGTCCGCGGCGGCCGTCTCGTCTCCGAGCTCGCGCGCGATCTCGGCGAGCGTGTCGAAGGCATCGGCGGACCGGAGAGTCATGCCGGCTGGCGCGCCTCGTAACGGCCCGCGAGCTCGCGCACGTGCGCTACCGCCTCGCCCGCGTCACCGAAGCCGGAGGTCGTCGCGCCGACGCTCTCGAGCGCGCGGTAGTCCTCGAAGAACTTCTCGATCTCGGCGAGTTGGTGGCGCGGGAGCTCCCGCCACGAGCGATACCTCTCGAAGAGGGGGTCGCCCACGTGCACGGCGAGGACCTTGTCGTCGCGTGTGCCCGCCTGCACGAATCGGAGGAGACCGATCGGGCGCGCGTGCAGGATGGTCATGGGGCAGACGGCGTGCTGGCCCAGGACGAGCGCGTCGAGGGGCTCGCCGTCCTCGGCCAACGTCCGCGGGACGAAGCCGTAGTTGGCGGGATACTGGACCGCGCTGAAGAGCACACGGCGAACACGCAGCAGGCCGCTCGAGAGATCGAGCGCGTACTGCACCCGTGAGTCGCGTGGTGTTTCGATGACGGCGGGAAAGCCGACTTCGATGGCGTCACCGATCCGGATCTGATGCCAAGGGTGCATCGCTAGGTCTTGGGAGGCGAAGCGGGGCTGGAGCTGGGCGAAGGCGGCAGCGATGATGCCCGCTTGCCGGACGCGTACTTGAGTACGTGCACCTTCTCCATCGTGATGAGCGCACCCCCGATCACCATCTCGTCGAGGATCGCGATGAGCTTGTCCATGTGCTCCTCGTCGTCGACGACCTCGATCACCACGGGCAGGTCGGCCGAGAGGTCGACGAGGCTTGCGGTGTGGATCACGCTTCCGGCTCCGAAGCCGGCGACGCCGTGGAAGACCGTCGCGCCCGCGAAGCCCTCGCGACGCAAGCGCTCGAGGAGCGCGCGATGCAGCGGCGCATGATGCCACTTGTCGCCGTCGCCGATGAAGATCCGGACCATGAGCTGTTCGCCGTCGAGGATTCGCATGACGTAGGTCTCCCTTCTGCTATTCGCCGGCGAGCCGGCGTGCGGCGAGCAGACCAAGCAGCCCCGCCGCGAAACAGGCGCCGAGTGTCAGCCCGACATTGGTCAGCCCCGTGGCCCATCCGCGCTCGCGGAACAGATTGGTCGTCTCGTAGTTGAAGCTCGAGTACGTCGTGAGCCCGCCCATGAAGCCCGTCGTGAGCGTCAAACGAAGCGTCGGCGAGATGAGCGCCGTCGACAGCGCGAGCTGCGAGATGAGCGCGATGAGAAAGCAGCCCGTTACGTTCACGATGAACGTGCCGTAGGGAAAACTGGCGCCAAGAGCGCGACCAGCCCAGACGCCGATGCCGTAGCGGGAGAGCGTCCCGAGCGCGCCAGCCAGTGCGATCAGAAGTAAGCGCATCATCGTCCTCGCCTCTGGCCCGAGGCGCCGACGGTTGGAGTTGCTTCCCACGTCGCCATGACAGCTCCGCAGGAGTCATTGGTCGCCCGCGTCCGATGCGGTCGACGGTTTCGGTGGACTCCACCACCGTGAACATCCAGCTACCTCAGGCCGGAGCGTGAGGCAAGGCTTCGCGCGCCTCGAGCAGCTGGTAGGTCCGTACCCGATCGCGCCGGATGGCGTCGAAGCGGGCACTGAGGCTTGCGACCCCCGCTCGTCGGACCGTGTCAAGATTGGTCCGGGCGATGCGGTCACGGAGCGGCTCGGTCGCGGGCGGGTCCGAGAGCTTCGTGTCGATCGAAGCGATGTCGACGAACTGCGTGCCCCCGAGACCGCCGCGGCGCACTCGTTCGAGGGCGACCGTCGAGACCGCCTGGACACAGGCGTCAGGCGTCCGCCGCAAGAATGGAACGAGCCTTTCCGCTTCGTCGAGATCGGGCTCGGCGTCGGGGTGGAAGGTCGCCATCGCGAAGGGCGCACCTCCGAGACCGTGACGCTCGGCGTCCACGCTACGGAGACGGGCCACGAACCGATCGAACTCGTGGCGACCAAGTGGAAGGCGCGGAAAGACGAGGAAGCCGATCTCGGTCTGCTCCTGGGCCCACCGCTCCAGGATGCCCATCGACGCCACGAGAGCCCTCTCGTCCGGCTGCAGGAGAATCGACACACGCGTTCTCCCTGCGAGCCGAGCTCGCTGCGCCCAGGGGCACAGCCCGAACGCCTCGACGACCTCGATCAGATAGCGCTGGTGGAGCCTCTCCGCCTCGCGCACCCAGTCTTCCTCGACGGTTCCGCGCATTCAGTCCTCCGGCATCTCGCGGACGCCGCTCGGCTCCGACTCCTCCACGGTGGCCAGAACACCCGCAGGTCCGAGACCGTCACCGCGAAGGGGTTCGATTTGGCTGGCGAACTGGCCGCCCAGTCGCGCGAGCGTCGAGCGCGTCCAGCCGCGGAGACGCACTTCGAAGCGATGCAGCTCCGACTCGATGGCCGAGCCGGCGCGCTCCGCGAGCTTCAGGGCGATTCGACGCTCACGCCAGGGCGCGAGACGAGACGTCGTGAGCTGAAAGTCTCGAAGCTCCACCGGGGGTTCGACGACCGGCATGGTGGTCAAGTCGAGAGCTACGGCTTCTCGGTCCAGCGTCACACCGGCGGCATGTGCCGCCTCGTCAATCCACCCCCGAAGCCTGTCCCGGACTTCCAGGAGGGCGCGACGAAGCTCGTCTCGCTCCCGGTCTACGCATCCGAGGAGCGTCGTCGAGACCACCTCACCCGGTCGCGCCGCAGCCATGCGACTCAGTACCGCCGCAGCCGAGCGAACCACCTCGAGCGCACGTCGCCGCCCCTCGAGAAAGCGGGCCGCTTCCCCGCCTATGTGTTGCAGCGCCGGAGTCGTGCCTTCCCTGGCGCTCTGCGCGGCGCGATCGATGAGGCCACGGAGCGTCGTCATCTTTCGCTTGACCGAGGACGCAGCGAGCTCCCGTGAGCGGTCCAGTCGGGGACCGATGATGTCGTCGAACCACCTTCGTGCGAGCTCCGCGCGCGGCTCGACGCTGCTGACCCAGTGCGGCATCAGATCGACGCCCAGTCGGCCGAGGAGCTGGTCGTGGACGTACCGGGCGAGCGCAGCGCGGTCGACCTCGGCGACGCGGTCGGCCTTGCTGATGACGATCTCGATCTCGATCCCTGAGTCGAGAAGCGCGCGGGCAACGTCGACGTCGCTTGCATCGAACGTCCCGCCGCCATCGACCACGATCACGCCGAGGTCGCAGCGCGGCATGTAGGCGTAGGTCTCGCGCGCGCCAGACGTCGCCAGCGCGCCGAGTCCAGGTGTGTCGACGAGGGCGACGCCACGGCATAGCCGCTCCAAGGGCAGCTCCAATGTGACCCGGGTAACCTTCTTGGCGTTGCCCGCGTTGTGCTCCTCGGTCACGAACTGCTTGAGCTCATCGATCGGGAAGCTCTGATCCTCGGGCGCATCTGCGAAGCGGACGAGCGCGCCCGGCGACTCGGCCCACACCAGGCGCGTCGGCACGGAGGTGACGGGGGTGATTCCTACGGGGAGAGCCGGCTGTTCGAGGATGGCGTTCAAGAGCGACGACTTCCCCGAACTGACCCTCCCGAACACGGCGATCTCATAGGTGTCGCTCTCCACCTGCTCGACGAGGCCGAACAGGCTGCGGCGAAGCGCGACCAGACCTCGGTCGCGCACCGTCTGCTCGATGCTGGCGAGTTCCGCCTTGCCGGCCACGCCGTCAGGGAGGCTCGCGATCCGCAACCCCAGGTCTGCTTCCGGGGAGTCGGCAAGGCACTCGCGTAGGCCGGCCAGACTGGCTGCGACGTCTGCCAGCATCCTCTCAACGGCGACCGCATCGTCGGCCTGCAGTTTCCCGTATCCGCGCAGCCGCGACGGCTCGACTTCCTGGAGCGCGACCTCGGCGAAGAGCAGAGCGTTTCGCGCGGACGACCGCGCCGAGCCGGACGGCGACGGCCCCGGTACACCGAGCTGTCGCAGCGCACCAATCATTCGCGCGTGCGCGGCGCGCGTGAACGCGATGAGTACCTGCTTCTGCACCGGCGTCAGGTCGTCGAGATAGCGTCCGAACGGCGACTCGCTCGCGACGGCAAGGGCCTCGATCTCTCCGAGCAGACGATCCACGACGACCGCGGCGGAATGCAACGCCCGTCCGTGATTCGTGTTGAGGCCAGAGCCTCGGGCGCTGTCGCTTGACACGGTCACGTCACGCCGATTCCAGGGCTTGCCTGTACCGCTCCGCTGCGCGAATTGCGGAAGCAGAGCGAAGCCAGTCGACGCGCGGGTTGCCCGCGCGCCATGAGTCGGGGCTGACCAGGGCGTCGGCGAAGTCGACCGCGCGGCCAGGGAGCCCTTCGGCCGCCGCGACGAGCGCACGCATGTGGTCAGGGCTCAGCGGTCGCGGGAGCGGTCGGCGCTCGACGAGCGCCCGCAGTAGCGCGCGCATCGAGTGACCGTGCAGCGGGGACAGCTCGAGTTCGTAGTGGGAGAGCCCCATCGCACGGAGGCGCTCATGATCGCGTGGATGGTCGACGTCGGCCGCCAGAAGCATGCCGAGTCCCGTGCCGCGCAGGGACTTGATCGCACCCTTGAACGCGGTGCCGGTTCGGCCGAGGTCGTCGAAGAATAGTACGGCCGGCCGTGACTCCACGGCCATGCGCAACCTTCCGCGCAGTTGGCGCTGGCTACCGTGGGTAGGGACTCCGGGGTAGGCGTGTGCGAGGGCCTCGGTGAAGTCGGCCAGCGAGACGGTTCGCGTGGTCAGCGCGCAAGGCTTGCCGTTCTGGCGCGTGCGACGCGCGAGCGCGCGCAGCAGAGCGGACTTGCCCGCACCAACTCGTCCGTACAGAACGACCACGAGACCGTCGTCGAGAAGACCGCCGATCTTGGCCAGCTCGGATGCCCGCCCGACGAGCGGTAGGTCGTCGAACGCCCGCGATGGGCCGTCGAGCAGTCCCGAAATGATTCGTCGGTGATCCATGGCTCGCCTCCGAGGATTCCAGAGGCCGAGCCGACTCCTGCGCCAGGCCTCTGGCGAGAAGGAGTCATCAACCGCGCGTTGCGGTGGTTACGAGGTGAACTCCATCACCTGTGATGTTGTGAACGCGTCCGCACCTCAGGCATCGCGCCGATCGCCCCGTTGGTCAAGGGCGGTCGGACCCACCCCCGGTCGAACGACGCGTCGCAGCGGCGCGATGCCTGCGGAGGCAGCCTTGACCACCGGGGTCGCTGGCGCTACCGATCAGGGGTCGGCGATGGAGTTCCGCCGTAACCGCCCAGGGTTCCCTTTCGTCCCCGGGATGATGACTCCTACCGGTTCCATCTTGGGAACGGAGGCGTCGTCATGGGGGATAGGACCGGCGGTATCAGCGCTTCGAGCCATCCGCGTTCGCCTATGGCAGGCGAGGCGTTCGCGCGTGTATGTGGCCGAACCGACCTCGGGCGAGAGCGCTCGAACAACGAGGATGCCTTCCTCGTGTCACATGCCTACGGCGCTCGCTCCCTCGAAGCCGGATCGGTGGTCTTCGGGGAAGAGAGCCCGCTTCTGCTCGCGGTGTCCGACGGCATGGGAGGGGAGGCCGCCGGCGAGGTGGCGAGCGCCCTCGCGCTCGATTCACTGAGGACCACAGTCGCCCATCTCCTCCTCACCACGACCCCGGACGTCGCGCTGAGGGCGGGCTTCGACTACGCGAACCGAGCCGTGGTGGAAGCAGCCACGTCGGGGCGCGCCGGGATGGGCGCAACGCTGACTGCCGCGCTCGTCACCCGGCACGAAGTTCATCTGTCCACAGTGGGCGACTCGCGTGCGTACGTGATGCGGGCAGGTCGCCTCGTCCAGCTCACGCGCGATCAGAGCTACGTTCAGCTGCTCATCGACAGCGGCCAACTGCGGCGCGACGAGGTGAACGCGTTCCCGCTTCGCAACGTGATCCTTCAGGCGATCGGGCGCGCCCCCACTCTGTCCGTCGTCGTACATCGGCTCGAGCTGCGGCGCGGTGACCGG
>JBEKGQ010000278.1:0-8565 GCA_050012715.1 Polyangiaceae bacterium | reverse complement strand
GGTGTCGCTCGAGCTCGGGACGTTGAAGGTCTCGATGCCGCCGGTGCTGCCGAGCGCCTTGCCCGCGATGCCACCGAGGTTGGCCGCCAAGAAGTCGAGCCCCGGGCGCGTCACCCGCACCGAGGCCGCGTTGGGGATGACGTCGGCCTGAGGAAAGCCGGCGGCGAGCGGCGTGATCCCGCAGCCCGAGCACCCGCTGCAGCCTCCCGCGCCGCTGCACGACGCGAGCACGATGACGAGCAGGGCGAAGTACGCCCAGCGGAACGACCAGCCACGAAACGACCAACGAAGCATGCAGCCCTCCACGAAGAAGACGCAGCGCCTGCCCGTACCCGCGCGCGGGCAGCGCCGCCGACTCCTGCGTGCCCCTCCAGGCACACGCCGGAGCCCTCACCCTCGGCCCAGATCCACTTGACCCTAGCCGAAACGGGATGGTCCCGGGAGGCCTGGTCGCACCGCGGGGCGTCACGGAGACGTCGATGTTGCGCCTACGGAGACGCCCTTTCGCCCGCGTGTGGGTGCCGGTCGTCTTTAGTCCGAACCCGCGTCGCCGCCGCCCAGCATCGACCCGTTGCATTGAGCCACGGTCGAGCCGTCGTTGATGAGGGCGGCGCTGGCGGCAAAGGCCGCCGCGAGCCAGTAGCTGTCGGCGCACCCGCCGGGCGCGTCCGTCGTCGAGCAGAAGTCGCCCTGGGCGAGGACGTTCCCGTTGGCGTCGGTGGCGCACTGCGTCCCGCCGTCCGCCGTCGACGTGCCACCGGTCAAGAGCACGCAGAGCGACTTGCCGAGGGTCACCACGTTGACGGCGTTGGCCTCTTTCAGCGTGATGAACCCGCCGAGGGAGCCGTTCGTCAGCCAGCGCTCGCAGGACGACGGGTCCTGGTCGGCGCAAAGGCCGGCGCTCGTCGGCGCGGCCACGCCGTCCGGGTTGTACTGCCCGATGCAGTTGCCCACCCCCCCGGCGGTCTCGCCGTCGGCGGAGAGGAGCACCCCCGTCACCTTCGACTGGGTGAGCGGCAGGACGACCACGTTGGTGATGTCGCCGTTGATGTAGATGGGCACGTAGAGCTTGGGGATCACGTCCGACGACCAGCGGCCGTCGGACCCCTGCGTCATGTTCACGACGACGGGGGCGACGGGCAGGCCGCCGATCGTCTGGTTGACGAAGCAGTAGCCGGTGTTGAACGGATCGTCGGTCGGAGGAGCGCCGCCGGTCGTCAGCTTGTTGTTCGTGGTGTCGAAGCGGGCCAGCCAGCTGAAGCTGCCGGTCCCCTCTTCGCCGCAGGTGTTGTCGAGGTTGACGCCGTCGTCGATGACGCCGGCCTGAATGAAGTGCTGCGCCAGGGCGGCGGGGGCGGTGACGTTCAGCTTCCGGAGGCGCAAATCGTCGGTGGCTTTGCCGGTGTTGTCGGCCATCGCCAGGCAGGGTGACGACGCGTTGCACGGGGCGACGGGGCACGCGGGGGTCGGCGCGGTGCAGCTCTCGTTCGTGTCGTCGCAGTTGGGCGGCGGATAGGCGCCCGCCTCGGTCGCGCACGTCACGCCGCCCTCGCCGGCGCCGCTGCTGGACGACGACTCCGGCGACGGCGGGACCGAGCTGCTGGAGCACGCACCGAAGAGGCCCGGCGCCGTGAGCGCGAACCCGAATGCACACACCGACGCGCCCGCAACCGTCCACGTCCCGATCTTCATCGCCAAGCCTCCGCGTGTACCCGCCCCGTGACGGCGAGCACACTACCACAGGCCGGGCGCGGTTCGTTTCGTCGGACCGTCAGCCGGGAACGACGAGATCCCCGCCGTAGTCGACGAGCTTCGCGAAGGACGCGATGCGTGCCGCCACCTCGGCCCGACCGACGGCCAGGAGGCGCGACGGGCCGATGCCCTCGACGCAGAAGCTGCCCATCGCGGCGGCGAAGAAGAGCGCCTTGCGGAGCGAGCTCGGCGAGACCTCGCCGCGCGCCGCGAGGTAGCCGAGCAGCCCGCCGGCGAACGAATCGCCCGCGCCCGTGGGATCCAGCACGTTCTCGAGCGGGTACGCCGGGACGAAGAAGGTCCCCGTGTCGTCGAAGAGGAGCGCCCCGAACTCGCCGCGCTTCACGACGAGGGCCTTGGGCCCGCGCTTCCGGACCTCGGCCGCCGCGCGCACGAGGTTGTGCACCCCGGAGAGCTGGCGCACCTCCTCGTCGTTGATGATGAGGAGATCGATGCGCCGGAGCATCTCGCCGAGCGCCGCCGGCTCGCGGTCGATCCAGAAGTTCATCGTGTCGGCGGCGACGAGCCGCGGCTGCCGCGCCTGCTGCAGGACGTCGACCTGGAGCTTGGGGTGGATGTTGCCGAGCAGGACGAACGGGCTCTTCTCGTAGGCCGCGGGGATCTTCGGCGAGAAGTCGGCGAAGACGTTGAGCTGCGTATCGATGGTGGTCCGGCTCGCGAGGTCCTCCGAGTAGCGGCCGTGCCACCGGAACGTCTTGCCGGCCGCGCGCTCGACGCCGGCCGTATCGACGCCGCGGCTCCGCAGCTCGGCGAGGTGCGCCTCGGGGAAGTCCTGCCCCACGATGCCGACGACGCGGACGTTGCCCGGCGCGAGCAGCGACGCCGCGAGCGACGAGTACGTGGCGGCGCCGCCGAGGACGTCGCGGTGCTGCCCGCTGGGCATGTCGAGATCGTCGAACGCGATGGAGCCGACGATGAGGAGGGGATTCGACGAAGGGGACACGGACAGCCTCTTTTTTCAGTGGACGTACTTGCCGACGAGCCAGTCGAGCCGGGCCAGCGCTGCCGGCGAGATGCGGTCGCGCGCGGTCATGATGGCGCCCGCGAGGGCCTTCGACGCTGCGCTGGCGGCAGGGTCGGGGAGGGCGAGGGCGAGCTCCGCGACCGCGCGGCGGGCGAGGACGACGTTCTTCTTCATGACGGCGAGGACGGCCTCGACGCTGACATCCTCTTCGCTCTCGTGCCAGCAGTCGTAGTCGGTCGCCAGGGCGAGCAATCCGTAGGGGAGCTCCGCCTCTCGGGCGAGCTTCGCCTCTGGGAGGGCCGTCATCCCGATGACCGAGACGCCCCAGGACCGGTAGAGCAGGCTCTCGGCCCGCGTCGAGAACTGGGGCCCCTCGATGCAGACGTAGGTCCCGCCCCGGTGCACCCTCGCGCCCGCGTGCTCCGCCGCCCCGGCGAGGGCGCCCGCCATGGCCGGGCACACGGGATCCGCGAAGCCGACGTGCCCGACGATCCCGTCCTCGAAGAAGGTCGAGACCCGCCGCTTGGTCAGGTCGATGAGCTGATCGGCCACGACGAAATCGCCCGGGGCGATGGCCTCCTTCATCGAGCCCACCGCGCTGATGCTGACGAGGTGGGTCGCGCCGAGCTTCTTCAGGGCGCACACGTTGGCGCGGAAGGGGATCTCGTGCGGCGCGATCCGGTGACCGCGGCCGTGGCGGGGGAGAAAGAGGAGCGTCGTCTCCCCGAGGCGCCCTCGGACGACGTGGTCGCTCGGGGGGCCGAACGGCGTCTCCACCCGCACCTCTTCGACCTCGGTGAGGCCCTCGATCTCGTAGAGGCCGCTGCCGCCGATGATCCCCAGCGTGCTCCTGCCGTTCGCGTGCGTGCTCATGCGTCCCCCGTCCTCACGACAGCCGGCCCGCGCGTAGCAGGGCCTCCGCGAGGGGGGCCCTCCGCTGCCGCCGCGCGCGCTCGGCGACGGTGATGGACCGGAGCTCATCGAAGGCGCGCTGCACGTCGTCGTTGACGATGACGTACCCGAAGAGCGCGTAGTGCTCGATCTCGCGTTCGGCGACCGCGTACCGGCGCGCCAGCGTCTCCTCCGTCTCGCTCGCCCGGCCGCGCAGTCGCCGCTCGAGCTCCTTCATCGACGGGGGCAGGATGAAGACGCTCACCACGTCGTTCAGCTTGCTGCCGATCTGCCGGGCCCCCTGGTAGTCGATGTCGAAGATCATCCCGCTGCAGCCCGGGATCGCCCTCGCCCGGTCGATCTCCGCCATCGAGGTGCCGTAGCGATTGCCGTGCACCTCGGCCCACTCGAGGAAGGCCCCCTGGTCGACCAGCTCGTCGAACCGGCGCCGGTCGACGAAGTGATAGTCCCGCCCCTCGACCTCGTTGGAGCGCGGCGCGCGGGTCGTGTGCGAGACGCTGAAGCGGAGCTCCGGGTGCGCCTCGAGCAGCATGCGCGTGAGCGTCGTCTTCCCCGCACCGCTGGGGGACGAGAGGATGATGAGGAGGAAGTCGTCGTGGGGGGTCATTCGACGTTCTGCACTTGCTCGCGCATTCGCTCGATGTCGGCCTTCACCTCGACGACGGCGTGGGAGATCTGGGCATCCGGGCTCTTCGCCCCCACCGTGTTGGCCTCGCGCGCCATCTCTTGCAAGAGAAAATCGAGACGCCGACCCACCGCGTCCTCGCTCGCGAGGAGCGCCCCGAACTGCGCGCAGTGGCTCTCGAGGCGGGTCAGCTCCTCGCAGATGTCGCTCCGCTCGGCGAAGAGCGCGATCTCCTGCTCCAGGCGCCCCGGGTCCACGTCGATGTCCGTGGACACCCGCAGGCGCTCGGCGCGCTCCCGGAGGCGCTTGCGATGAGCCTCGACGACGTCCGGCGCCCGCCGCTCGACGTCCCGCGCGAGGCGCCGGACGCTGGCCAGGCGCTTCATCAGGTCCTCGCCGAGCGCCTTCCCCTCCTGGGCGCGCATCGCGTCGAGCGCCTTCACGGACGCCTCGAACGCGCCCCGGGCGGCCTCCCGGAGCCGGTCGATCTCGCGGTCGGCCGGGGACACGAAGAGGTCCGGGATGCTCCCCAGCAGCGAAAGAGGCACCTCGGTGCCAGGCGCGAGCTCGTCCCTCAGCTCGCTCAGCGCGCGGAAAGCCGCCCTCGCCCGCTCCCGGTCGAGCACCGGCGCGCCGAGCCCGACCCCATCGACGCGCAGCGCCACCTCGTAGCGGCCCCGGGTGAGCTTCTCCCGTGCCACCTGCTCCACGAACGCCGCCAGATCGCCGAGCTCACGCGGGACCCGCACGCGCACATCGAGGAAGCGGTGATTGACGCCGCGGATCTCCACCGCGAGCCTGCCTCCCCCGAACGGCACCTCGCCGAGACCGAACCCGGTCATGCTGCGCATGCGATCCTTGCCGAAACTAGCCGACCTTCGGGAGGTCGTGTCGTGGGATTCTTCAGACGCCCTTCTTGCGCTTCACTTGCTCGAGGATACGGGCGTACTCGACGTCGTACTCGCGCGTGCCTTCTCGCACGTGCCGTAGCTGGGCGCGCACCTCGGCGTCGATGGTCGCGTCGACCGCCATGTGCTTCTTGAAGATGGGCGCCATCCTCCGGCGCAGCTCGATGTCCTCGACGAACACCTCGTCGACGTTGTTCGAGTGCATGAGCATCTCGACGACCTGGTCGAGCAAGTAGTCGAGCGAGTCGTCGCCGACCTTGATGCCCTTCTCGTCGGCGACGAGCTGCCGCACGCGGGCGAAGTCCCCCTGGCCCTTGCCGGTGCGCTCGAGGACCTCCTTGGCGCGGTCGTTCACCTCGCGCTCGTCCGAGAGGTACTGGTTGAGCACCGAAGCGACGTCGGCCTCGACCTCCTTGGGGCTCTCGGCCTCGATGTCCTTCGAGCTGATGAGGGCGCGGACGACCTCGGTGGCGATGGCGGGAGTCTTTCCGCTGTAAAGGCGCATGTGGGGAGCGCCCTTTCTACACCGCCTGGACGACTTTCGGGAGTCCGTGGCGTGGGATTCACACGCCTACTTCTTCTTGCGCACGTCCGCGGAGGCGGGGAGCTTGCCCACCGACTCGCCCGTGCCCCCCAGCTGGAGGCGCCGCATGACCGCCTTCTTTTGTCTCTCCTTGTACTTGGCGTGGGACGCCTCGCCGAGCTCGTTGGCGGTCTCGGTGTCCCGATCGACGATCTGGAACTCGCAGATGACGAAGATCACGTTCCCGAGGGGAGCGGCGCCAGCCGGGGCGCGGTCGAGGATGCGCTTGGGCAGCCGGACGGGCATGTCGACCACGAGGTGGATGATCCGGTACTCGTCGGCCGAGAACTGGTTGTCGCTGGGGGTGAGGTCGTCGTCGACGCCGTGGACCTGGAGCTTCGAGAGGAGCGGCCGGACCGGGGACTTCTCGACGTAGGACCGGAACGAGAAGATGGAGTTGATGCTCTGCCCGGGCACCACGTAATTGAACGGAAAGAGGCGCCTCGTGAGGTACTGGAGGATGGGAAAGATGTCCTCCCGCGTCCGGGTCACCACCCGGAAGCGCAGCTTGTCGAAGATCTGGGCGGCGATGGTCTCCTGCTTCGAGAGGAGCTTCGTGATGAGCGAGTCCTTGTTCTTGCGCCCGCCGACGAACTCGATGATGGGAAAGTTGCCGGCCAGCATGCCACCAATGACGCGGTACACCTTCTCCTCGACGATGTGAAAGACCTCCTGGTCCGACATCGGGAGGAGGAAGAGGAGCTCGCGCCCGTCGAGGTGGTGGATGATGTGCATCGCCTTCAGGATCGTGCAGGCGCACATCGCGCGGTGACCCGGCCCGGAGGCCACGATCAGCAGCTCGGGCACCGTCGCGCGCTCGACGGGGCGGGGGATGGGGTAGTCGAACTGGCGGCGGAGATAGGCGATCGCCTCGCTCTTGACGTGCTCCATCCGGGCCCGATCGCCCGCGTCGTCGGGGCTCAGCTCGTGGGCGCCGAGGAATTCGCGGACGTGGTCCTGGTCCACGAAGTCGAGCTTGCGCCAGTCGATGATCGAGTCACCGCGGAGGATGAGGCGGATGGACTCCAGATCGGCGAGCGTGAACTCTTCGAGCGGCTTGAGGCGCTCGGCGCCGTCGCGGTTCCCGTCGCTCATCCGTACGTTCCAGGCTCCGCGCTCCAGGCTACAGCCAGAGGCCCGCGAGCGTCTTTTTGCCCTGCGACCTCAAGCCCGAGACCCGAAACCGTGAGCGTCCTTCTACGAGCGGTCGACCGAGTCGCTATCGGCGAGGACGGGGCTGGCGGCGCGGGTCTGACGGCCCAGAGTGAGGGTTCCGACGAAGATGCAGAGCGTGACCGCCAGTACGGCGCACTGGCCCATGAACGCCCCGGAGCAGCCGGCGACGGCGATGGGGGCGATGGCCACGAGGTACCAGGGGGTCAGCTTCATTCGAGGGTCTCCAGTCGGAAGGGCATCGGCACTCGGCTGCATGACGACTTACATGTAAGCAAAGTTACGACATCGGGCGGCTGGGAGCCAAACTTCTACAGACGAGCCACGCTCCACCGCAACCCCTAATCGACCGACCCCCCTCGCAGGACCCATTCCAAGTGGTCGTATGTAGGGGCGCGAAAGGGCTAGCGATTGGGATTTCCGCGGCCGGCGCGATTTGGGAGGGCGGCCTCGCACCTCCACGCCGTGCGGGGCTCTGGACACAAGCTCCGTGTCTCGCCGTACTCGGCAGGGACACGGGCGTGCAGGCTTTGCCGGCAGCTCGTCGACGCGTTGCTGACGCGTCACGACCGACCCCCGGCGTAGAATCGTTGCGACCGTCGCGTTCGAAGGTTTATCGTCGAAGAGTGGCCGCCACGAACGGGTTGCGGCGCGGGGCGCTCCTCCTGCTCCCGCCCCTGATGCTGGGGTGCGTCTCGGTCGACCCCGGGCCCGACTTCGTCGTGCCCGAGACCGTCTTCGACCAGAACTACTTTTACTGCTTCGTCGAGCCCGGCATCATGCTCAACCCCATGTACGCCTGCGGATCCGGCGATCCGAGCAAGGGCGACCCGAGCAACGGGTGCCACTTCAACCCGTCGGCGGTGAGCGGGATGATCCTCATCGACCACCCGGTGATCGACTGCGGCGGGGGGGACGTGCCGCTCGATCCCACCCAGGTCGGCTCCGGCAGCCCCGCCTTCAGCAACTTCCAGAACGTGTCCCTCGAGATGAGCATCGACTGGCAGACCTCGGCCCTCTTCACGCGGCCCAGCAGCTACAACGGGGTTCCGCCGGCCGCGCACCCCCGCGCGATCTTCGATCAGAGCGACATGAACGTGCAGATGCTCCTCTCGACGTGGGCCACGAAATGACCTGGCTCGGTCGCGTGGTGGCCGCGGTCGTCTTCACCGCGGTCGCGTCGGGACCATCGCTCGCGCACGCCGCCGACTCGGTGCAGCCCGAGGCGTTCGCGCGCGTCATCGTCGACTCCGCCGACCTCCGCACCGGCCCCGGCGTGAGCTACCGCGTCCTCTACAGCGCCCACCGCGGCGAGACGTTCGCCCTCGACGGACGCCCGGGGACCGGGTTCTGGCTGAAGGTGCTCCTTCCCGACGGGCGCACGGCGTACGCCCTGGGCGACGAGGTGCAGCCATTCGCGGTCAACCCGAACGCCGACAACGCGCCGTCGCGACCGGGTCTCTTCGCGCCGCCGCCGCTCGAAGGGTCCCGCGGGGGGCTCGCGCTCATGGGCGGGCTCCTCAGCATCCCCGAGGTGGGCGCCCCCGTGCAGCACTACGGGTACCTCGAGGTTCGCCCGTCGCTCCTCCTGCACAAGACCGTCGCCCTCGAGGGGTTCGTCGGCGAC
>JBEKGQ010000277.1:0-8565 GCA_050012715.1 Polyangiaceae bacterium | reverse complement strand
CGACGTGAAGAGGTCGAACGGCACGGCCGCGTTGGCGACGATGGCGTTCCGGTACGGCTTGCCGAGGAGGTGGGCGAAGAGCTTGTGCAGCGACGCCACGTCGATGTGCGTGTGCGAGACGTACGCGCGCTTCACCCACGGCGAGACGAGGGTCACCGGCGCGCGGTGGCTGTCGACGTGCTCGCCGCCCTGCGACGGGTCGTCCTCCGTGATGATGAGGAGCGACGACGCCCAGAGTGGCGAGTGGGTGATCGCGTCGACCATCATGCCGGTCGCCTCGTCGTTGACGGCGCAGAACGTCTCCGGCGTCGGGTTGGTCGGTGAGACGCCGAAGGTGTGGTCATTCGGCAGCGTCATGTAGATGAACGTGCCGAGGTCGCAGAGCACGCGCGCGCGCCCGGCCGTGTAGCAGGCCTTGTCGAGGTCGTTGAAGCCGATGTTCTGGAAGGGGCCGCCGGGGTACCTGCCGTCGACCGCCGGCGGCACCTGGGTGTCCGTCGCGGGGCTCCCGACGATCTCGCCGAGGAGGTTGTATTCCACGCCGTTCGACGCGAGCCAGTCGAAGAGCGAGCCCTCGACGGGCTTGCCCACCGCGATGACGCCGCCGCCGGGGATGACCCGCGCGTTGCGCCCGCTGCCGCTGACCGCCCACGTCCGCTCGTTGAAGTCGCTCGTGCGCCCGTACGTCGCCCAGACGTGCCCCTGCGTCGAGTAGATCGCGTCGGTGTAGTAGTTGTCGCTGATGGCGAACGTCCGCGCGAGCGCGCGGAGGTTGTGCCAGATGTTGTCCATGTCGGAGACGGCGGGCTTCAGGAGGTAGTCCGGGTCGCCGTTCACGCCGGGGAGATCCGCGAAGAGCGCGTCGAAGCCCTTGTTCTCGCGGACGATGAAGAAGATGTGCTGGATGACCGGGGACGGCCCGGTCGTGTTGACCGCGGGCACCGGGAAGTCGTCGGCGCCGGGCGGGCACGAGACGGTCGGCACGCCGGCGAAGGCCCCGGGCGCCTCGGCCGCGGTCACGACCGCCTCGCCCGCCGCGAGATCGCTCGCGCTCGGCGCGGGCACGTGCTGGATGCCGCCCCGCATGCGGTGGTCGATGTCGCTGTTGCCGATGGCGAAGTAGAGCGGCCGCGGCCCGGTCCCGTGGCCGCGCATCTCGCTGACGACGAGCGAGCCGTCGCTCTCCACGACGACGCCCGAGGGCCACCACCCGGTCGGCAGCATCCCGGCGGGCGTCACCGTGGGCGGGGTCTGCGTCGGGTCCACGTCGTACGCCGCCACCGCGTTGCGCCCGCTCCAGGTCACGTAGAGGTGCTTGCTCGCGGGGTCGTACGCGACCGTCGACGGCTCGGTGCCGTGGAGCGGCTCCGTCGCGTCGATCGGGATCGACGTCACCGTGCCCGACGTGCGGTCGACCATGCTCAGGGTGTCGCCGAAGTCGTTCGCGACGACCATCCAGCGCGCGTCGAGGAAGGCGACGCCCTCGGGGTCGGCGGCGGTCGCGTAGGTGTGGGCCACCACCGGGGCGCTCGGCGTGCTCACGTCGACCGCGAGCACCTCCTGGTTGGCCCACATCGAGACGTAGGCGTACTGCCCGGTGGGATCGTTCGGATCGAAGGACACCTGGAAGGTCTCGCTGTCGCCGAGGTCGACCTGGCCGAGGAGCTGGCCCGCGGTGGGCGAGGCCGGGTTCACGTCGTAGAGGAGGAGCTGCGTGTCGAAGACGCTCGTGGCGGCGAGCTTCGTCCCGTCGGGCGACACGGCGACGCCGGCGACGTACCAGTTGGCGGGGTTGTGGGCCTCGTCGTGGCCCGCCGGCAGCGTGATGGACTGCGCGTCGGTGCGCGTCACGGCGCCCGACGCCGGGTCGACCGAGAGCGCCTGGAGGACGCCGTCGTCGGTGGCGACGTAGAGGGTGCCCGGCGGGACGAAGGCGGCCGCGGCGTTCAACGTCTCGGGGTTGCGGAAAGGGACGTAGCCCGCGACGGGCGAGCCCGCGCCGCCGATGTTGTTCACGTCGACGACGCGCACCGCGTGGTCCACCGGTCCGTCGTCGACGGTGACGACGAGGCTACCGGTGACCGGGCCGAGGTAGGTCGTCAGGCCGCCCTCGAGGTCGTCCTCGTCGAAGACCCAGTCGCTCCCGGCCGGGGTCATGTGGCGCCCGTCGGGGAGCACGATGGCGCCCGCGTCGTCGGCGTCGATCGACGCGTAGCGCGCGGCCTCTCCCGTCGCGGTGGTCGCGGTGCACTGCCCGGGCTGCGGGGTGGGGTAGCCGCCGTCCCACGGCGCGCACGAGGTCGCGTGCGGGATCGTCGCCCAGGCGCCGGTGTTCTGGCAGGCGTAGGGCGTCGTGTTCTCGGAGCAGGCGGAGAGCTGCGAGCAGTTGTAGGCGCAGGAGGGGTTGATGGTCGCGAAGTCGCCCGGGTCGACGGAGTCGTCGCCGGCGTCCACCGGGGCGCCTCCCGCCTTCGACGACCCGCAGGCGCACGCGAGGACCGCGAGGCCGAGGATGCCAAGACGCCAGGTGAACATCGCGAGGCAGTGTACAGTCGGCGACGTGCGTGCGCGTCTCGGGTGCGTCCTCCTCGCGGCCATCTTGCCGTCCTGCAGCAAGAGCGACGCGAGCCCTCCACCGGGCGGGTCGGCGGCGTCCGCGCCCACGCTTGCGTCCGCGCCTGCGTCCGCGCTCGCGCCCGACAGCTGCCCCCCTCTCCACTTCGACCTCCCCGACGACGTCGTCATCCCCGACCTCGATCCGCCGCTCGTCGACGTCGACGACGCGCACGACTCGCTCGAGCGCTTCTTCGAGAAGACCGCGCTCCTCCTCCGCGGGCGCGCGAAGGACCCGGTGCGCATCGGCGTCTACGCCGACTCGAACGGCACGCTCGACTTCATGACCGGCGAGATGCGCCGCATGCTCCAGGTCTCGCACGGCGACTCGGGGCACGGCTTCCTCGCGCTGGCGCGACCCTGGGCCTGGTACATCCACCGCTACGTCGTCGCCGACTACGACGACAAGGCGTGGAGCGCCTTCACGGTGACGACGCACCCGACGCCCACGATGGACCCCTGGTACGGCCAGGGCCTGATCGCCGCGCAGAGCAAGCAGAACGGCGCGCGCACGTGGGTCGCGACGGCCCCCGAGGGCTCGCCCATCGGGACGACGGCGAGCCGCTTCGAGGTCTGGTACCTGGCGTGGCCGACCGGCGGCACGTTCGACGTGAAGATCGACGGCGAGGTGAAGGCGAGCGCCGACACCCACGCCGAGGGCGACCCCCACTTCGGCTTCGTGCGCGTCGACGTGCCCGACGGGCCGCACAAGATGGTCGCGGTGACGACGAGCGCGAAGCCGGTGCGCCTGCTCGGCGCGGTGATCGAGCGCGACCCGCCGGGCTTCCAGGTCGACGGGCTCGGCGTCGGGTCGCTCAACTGCCTGTGCGTCCTGCGGGAGAGCGAGGCGCTCGACCACGAGATCTTCGCCCACCGGCCGTACGACCTCGTCATCTTCCACATCGGCTCGAACACGTGGAACCCGGCGGTGATGGACCCCGTCGACTGCATGAAGCAGTCGATCGCGCGCCTTCGCCGCGCGGTCCCCGACGTGAGCGTGATGATCATGACGCCCCCGGACTGGGGCGAGCACGGGACGAAGGTGACGCCGAAGTGGCTGAAGAACGTCGAGTCCCAGCTCCGGCAGTCGGCGGACGAGGCGCCGGCGGCGTTCTACGACTTCCGCCGCGCCATGGGCGGCGAGGGCTCGATGGCGAAGTTCCTCGGCATGGGCCTCACCCAGGGCGACGGGATTCACTTCAACGCCAAGGGCGGCGCGTTCGTCGGCGATCGCCTCGTGACGTCGCTGGGGCGGGCCTTCGCCACGTGGGCCGAGAAGCACCCGCGCGCCGGTTGCGAGTGACCCGGCGCCGCGGGGAGCGGTGCCTACGACGCGCACCGCCCCCCGGGCCGGGACCCGGTCAGCTACCGGGCTTGGGAGACGCCGCCCCGTTCGCCGGCGCCGTACTGGCCGCCGGCGCAGGCGCCGTCGCGGAAGCAGGCATCACCGGCGCGATGGTGGTGACCGCCGTGACGGGCACCTCCATCGTTCCTTTGACCTGCTTCGTACTGCTGCGAATCTTGCGAGTCGCAGCGCTCTTCGCCGCCCCCGCGGCCTTGCCCGCGGCGGTCTTCGGGCCCAGCGGCTTCGGGACGGACATCCCGAAATCGCCGAGCACGGCGTTGGCCGTCTTTCCGAACTGCGAAATGACGTAGCTTCGCAGCAGCTCGTAAACGGCGTTGGCGGTTGCCTCGGCCGAATGCGCGGCTGCGACTGCGTCCATCCACTGCGTGTGCAGTGCCTCGGCGGTCCCGATGGCGGTGATCGCGAGCGCGAACACCGCCTTCAGCGTCGCAGCGGTGTACGTGACGCCGCCGAGCGTCACGCCTGCCGCGAGCCGTTCGTCGATCCCGGCCTGAACGCTCGTGAAGAGCGTCAGGAGGGTCGGCCTATTCCTGGTTCCCAATGGCGTGCCCACCTACCTTCGGACTGTCGACGGAGGTCGCCCGTCGAGCCGCACCATGCGGCTCGCCGTTCGACCCCTCCTGAGAGAGAGCCGTACGAGGGGTCGATTCGAGACGAAGTATTTTTCGACTCGCGTCGATTTCCTCGCGCGCTTGTCCTCTCAACTGGGTTAAGCAACATCCCCTCGAAATCCGGCCGGCTCTCGCGTCGATTTGTAGGTGCGAGTGGGCAGTGGCCGCGGTCTGGATCGGTGTCCGGCCTTCTCGCAATCATTGCCGGGGGTCTGGCAATCGTCGCCAGGGGTCCGGCATCGTCGCCAGGGGTCCGGCAATCGTCGCCGGGGGTCTGGCAATCGTCGCCAGGGGTCCGGCAATCGTCGCCAGGGGTCCGGCAATCGTCGCCGGGGGTCCGGCAATCGTCGCCAGGGGTCCGGCAATCGTCGCCAGGGGTCTGGCAACCGTTGCCAGGGGTCTGGCAACCGTTGCCAGGGGTCTTGCAACCGCCGCCAGGCGCCCGGCAACCGTCGCCAGGGCCGCGGCAACGGTTGCCAGGGCTCTCGCAATCGTCGCCGGGGGTCCGGCAACCATTGCCACGGGCTCGGCGATCCATCACGCATCCGCCGCGAGCCACTGTCGTCCGTTTGGAAGCGTTGCCGCGTTCGACCCGACCGTGGCACCAAGGGCACCGCGGATCGAGAGCACGCAACAGACGGTTGCGCGCTCACCGCCCTCCTTTGTCTAGAAACGAGGATTCCATGAGAGCGTCATTCGGAGTTCCGTCCCTCGGGATCATTCTCGCCATGGCGGCGGCATGCAGCGCCCATGGCGGCGGCTCGTCGTCCCCTCCCGCGCCCGCACCCGCGCCGGCCTCGATGCCGGAGCATCCGATGATCGTGCTCCTGCGCGACTCGCTCCCCCATTTCGCCATCGAGCGCGGCACGATGCGTATGCGGGCGACCGCCATCGCGGCGTCCCACGCGCCGCTCGTCGCCGAGCTCCAGGCGACGAAGGCGCGCCCGGTCCACTCGTTCGAGACGATCAACGGCTTCGCGACGACGATGTCCCAGGACGAGATCGCGGCCTTCACCGCGAAGCCCGAGGTCCTCGCCGTCGTGCCCGATCGCGCCATCCCGAAGCCGAAGCGCCCCCACCTCCCGGCCCCCATCGCGCTGCGCGGCGCGGGCTCGTCGGGGAGCACGACGAACACCGCGGCGCTCTGCAACACCCTCGAGCCCGAGGCGCTGCAGATCACGAACACCGCCTTCCTCGACCCGACGACGCCGCAGGCGCAGACCGTCCTCGACGGCCGCGGGCAGCCGGTCACCGGCAAGGGCGTCACCGTCGCGGTCATCGCCGACGGTCTCGACCCGACCATCCCGGGCTTCACGCGGCCCGACGGCAGCAAGGTATTCGTCGACTACCAGAACTTCACCGGCGACCCCGCCGGCACGCCCACCTATGGCGGCGAGATCTTCGGCGACGCGAGCTCGGTCGCCGCGCAGGACATGCCGAACGGGCAGCCGCTCCTCTACGACATCAGCCAGTTCGCCTACAACACGTCGCTGCCGACGCCGTGCAATATCCGGATCCGCGGCCTCGCCCCCGGGGCCTCGCTCGTCGGCATCGACATCTTCAGCTACCTCAACTACGCGCCGCTCTCGATCGCCGTCCAGGCCGTCGAGTGGGCGGTCGTTCACGACCAGGTCGACGTCATCAACGAGTCGTTCGGCACGAACATCGTCGCCGACGCCGGAACCGACCCCCTCGGCCTCGCCAACGCCGCGGCGGTCGCGGCGGGCGTCACGCTCACCGTCGCCTCGGGGGACGCCGGCTCGGCCGGGACCTTCGGCGCACCGGCCACCGACCCCAGCGTCATCGCGGCGGGCGCGAGCACCCAGTTCCGCTTCTACGCGCAGGCCGGCTTCGGTCCCATCAGCCTCGCGACCGGCTACGTCGGCGACAACGTGTCGTCGTTCAGCTCCGGCGGCTTCGCCGAGCTCGAGCCGCGCATGGTCGATCTGCTCGCCCCGGGCGATCTCTCCTGGGCCCTCTGCTCGACCAACACGACGCTCTTCGAGGACTGCACGAGCTTCAACGGCCAGCCCTCGCCGATCGAGTTCTTCGGCGGCACGAGCGAGGCGGCGCCGGTCACCGCCGGTGCCGCGGCGCTGGTCATCCAGGCCTACCGCAGCACCCACGGCGGGGTGAGCCCGTCGCCGGCGCAGGTGAAGGCCATCCTCACGAGCAGCGCCACCGACCTCGGCGCGCCGGCGTCCGAGGAAGGCGCGGGGCGCATCGACTCGCTCGCCGCGGTCCGCGCGGCGCTCTCGGTGGAGTCGGCGTTCGCCACGCCGCAGGCGGCCCAGATCACGGCGCAGGTGGGGAGCAGCCAGCAGAGCACCTTCCAGATCACCAACACCGGCACCGCGCCGCTGCGCGTGCAGCCCGCGCTCGAGCGCCTCGGGGCGCCCATCGCGGGGCAGACGCTCGCCCTCGATCTCGATCCCACCGCGCCGCTGCCGTACATCGAGCAGACGTTCACCGTGCCGGCGGGCGCCGACCACCTCGACGCGTCGATCGCCTTCACGCCGTACCAGTACGAGCAGCTCGGGCTCATCGATCCGCAGGGGCGCCTGGCCGCGTACTCGTTCCCGCAAGGGGCGGGCAGCTACGGCTCCGTCGACGTCGGGAGGCCGGCGGCAGGCACGTGGACCGCGGTCGTCTACGGCGGGACGGGACCGCTGGAGCTGACGTGGGCGGCCGAGAAGTACGTCCCGCTCGGCACGGTCTCGCCCGCGAACGTGACGCTGCCCCCCGGGGCGAGCACGCAGGTGACGGCGACGTTCCAGGTGCCGGACCAGCCGGGGGATCTCTCGGCGGCTCTGCGCTTCCCCGGGACGACCCTCGCCGAGATCCCGGTGGGGGTTCGCATCCTCGTGCCCACCGGACCGCGCGGTGGGTCGTTCCAGGGCACGCTCACGGGGGGCAACGGCCGGCCCGGCGCCATCCCGACGCAGACCTTCGAGCTCGACGTGCCGCCGGGCGTGAACGACCTCGCGCTCACGCTGACGGTGCCCGACAGCGCCATCAGCCTCACCGGGTTCCTCGTCGACCCGAACGGCGCCGTGCTCGACTCCGCCAGCAACGCGGCGCCGCTCGCCGAGGGCGAATCGGCGCTCGAGCTCCTCCGCTCCGCGCCTCAGGCGGGCGCGTGGCGGCTGATCCTCCAGGAGAACCAGGCCTCGGGGAGCGAGACGTCGATCCAGTTCACGGCGAACGTCGCGTTCAACACGGCGAAGGCGTCCGCGCCGGCGCTCCCGACGAGCGCGCACTCGGTCGTGTCCGCGGCGAAGGGCGCCAAGGTCGCGCTCTCGGTCACGAACACCGGCTCCGTGACGAAGGCCTACTTCGCCGACCCCCGGCTCTCGTCGCTGACGACGCTCACGCTGCCGACGCAGCCCGGCTGCGGGCCGACGCTTCCTGGCTTCTGCGGCGTGACGGTGCTTCCGCCCCGCGCCGTCGCGGCGGAGTTCCAGGCCCAGGCGGCCGGAATCCCGTTCACGCTGGATGCGTCGCCGATCACCGACCAGGGGGGATACACCGAGGACCCCGACGTCTGGGGCTTCCCGGTCGGCAACGGGACGGTCGCCGCCTTCGCGCAGCTCCCGGAGCTTCCGTACGGGCTGTGGCTCATCAACCCGGCGAACGTCGGCAACTTCGGCGCGGCCGGGGCTCCCGCGACGGCCATCACCGCCTCGACGACCGTCATCGTGCAGGCGTTCGACGCGTCGATCACGCCGAGCACGGGTGACTACTGGGCCGACCAGGCGCTGGGCACGACGACGTCGCAGCCGCTCGTCCTCGCGCCGGGCGCCACCGGGACCATCACGCTCGCCATCCAGCCGCCGGCGAAGAGCGTCGGTCAGACCGTGCGCGGGTCCGTCTACGTCGACACCGTGAACCCGGCCGACGTCTGGGCGACCGGCGTCTAGGTCACCGACC
This sequence comes from Polyangiaceae bacterium, assembly GCA_050012715.1. GTDB lineage: Bacteria > Myxococcota_A > Polyangia > Polyangiales > Polyangiaceae > Palsa-1150. The sequence goes on along the minus strand of JBEKGQ010000277.1, from coordinate 45 downwards.
TGCCGTACGAATCCACCGTCGCTCCCTGAGCGGCGTCCCGCGACG
>JBEKGQ010000276.1:0-8587 GCA_050012715.1 Polyangiaceae bacterium | reverse complement strand
TCGAACGACGCTCACGACGCCCGCCTCGAAGCGACACGAGACCCCGACGAGGGCCCGCACCGGCCCGTAGGTCTTCGTCACGTTCCGCAGCTCTACGACGGCGGGCAAGGCGTCTCCATCGCATCCTCGTTCGAGGGCGCCGCCGAGGCAACTCTTCCCTCCCGGTTTGCTTCACATGTCAACGTTCCGCCGCCCTCGCGCGCCGCGGTTCTACGTCGCGGCGCCGTGCTACTCTGGGCACTATGACGGCCGCCGCGACGCGCATCGCCGAGGAGCTGCCTGCGCTCCAGACGCTGCGACAGGCCGTCGAGGCTGCCCTCGAGGGCAAGCACGAGGCGGTCGAGCTCGCGCTGGTGGCGCTCCTGGCGCGCGGACACCTCCTGATCGAGGACGTTCCGGGCGTCGGGAAGACCACGCTCGCCCGCGCTCTGGCCAAGTCCGTCGGGGGCGACCTTCGCCGGGTGCAGTTCACGAGCGATCTTCTCCCGAGCGACGTCCTCGGCGTCAGCGTCTACGACCAGCGCCAGGGCGAGTTCGTCCTCCGGCAGGGCCCGATCTTCGCGAACATCCTCCTCGCGGACGAGATCAACCGCGCGAGCCCGCGCACGCAGTCGGCGCTCCTCGAGGCCATGAACGAGGGGCAGGTCTCGCTCGATGGGCAGACCATCCCGCTACCGGAGCCTTTCTTCGTCATTGCCACGCAGAACCCGCAGGACTTCGCGGGCACGTTCCCGCTCCCCGAGTCGCAGCTCGATCGGTTCCTCCTTCGCGTGCGCATCGGCTATCCGCCGGCGCAGGTCGAGATGCGCCTCGTGCTCGACGGGCACACCGACACGGCGCGCGACGTGACGAGCGTGCTCGATCCCGCGCGGCTCGTCGGGCTTCAGCGCGAGGTCGAGCGCGTGACCATCGACGGCGCGCTCGCCAACTACCTCCACGCGCTCATCGTCGCGACGCGCACGTCGCCGCTCCTCTCGCTCGGCGCCTCCACCCGGGCCGCCATGGCGCTCGGACACGCGGCGCGAGCGCGCGCGCTCCTGCGCGGCCGCCACTACTGCATCGCGGACGACATCCACGATCTGGCCGTCCCGGTCCTCGCCCACCGGGTGCGCCTCGCGACCCAGGCGGACGGCTTCGTCCCATCGCGCGACGAGGCGGAGTCCGCCGTGCGCGAGATCATCGCGCGCATCCCCGTTCCCCTCTGAGCCCTCACTGCCATGCAGGCCGCGTCGCCTCGCCATCCGCTCTGGCTCTGGTTCGCCGCCTGGCGCAAGCGCCTCCGTCCACCGCGACGCCTGCGTTTCACGCGGGAGGGGAAGTTCTTCGTCGGCATCACGCTCGGCGTCGGATTTGCGGCGATCAACACCGCGAACAACCTCCTCTATCTGCTCCTCGGGATGCTCCTGGCCCTCATCGTGGTCAGCGGCATCATGAGCGAGCTGTCGCTCCGCGACCTGACGGTGGTGAGGCGCTTGCCGCTTCGCGCCCAGGTCGGTCGCGCTCACCTCGTCGAGATCGAGGTGTTCAACCACAAGACGCGCGTCCCTTCCTATGCGATCGAGGTCGAGGACCTTCGCGCCGGACAGCCCGCCGACAAGCGCTGCTTCTTCCTGAAGATAAGTCCCAAGTCCGCCCAGGTCGCGGCCTACCGGCGGACGCCGACGAGGCGTGGGCAGGACGTCCACGTCGGGTTTCGGATCGCCACCCGTTTTCCCTTCGGCCTCTTCGAGAAATCGCGGGAGGTCCCCGCCGAGGGGGAGCTCGTCATCTACCCCGCCGTCGACCCGGTGCAGCTACCAGCGCCCGCGGGCGGCCGTTCGCCGGGGGGCGACCTCGTGGTCGGGCGCGGGCACGGAGAGGAGTTCCTCGGCCTCAAGCTGATGAGGGACGGCGAGGACCCGCGCGACGTGCACTGGCGCAAGACCGCCGCCGTCGGGCGGATGGTGATGCGCGAGCGGGCGCGGGAGACGCGCCCCGACGTGACCCTGACGCTCGACGTGCTCCGGCCCGACGGGGCGGGAGAAGAGTGGGGAGCCGCCTTCGAGCGCCGCATCCGCGACATCGCGTCGCGCGCGGTCGCCCACCTCAAGCGAGGCGACCGCGTCGCGGTGGTGACGACCGCGAACGGCGCCGCCCGCGCCGATCGCACCGTCGGGGCCGATCCACTGCTCCGATACCTGGCCCTCATCGAGCCGGTCTCTCCGCCGCCCCCGCTCACCGCCGAGGCGGCCCAGTGAGGTTCGGCCTCGTCCACCGGGTGATGACCGACGCGCTCGCGGCGCTCGGCGTGCTAGCCGTCGTCAGCACGGCGTCGCTTAGCCCGTGGACGAACCTGGCCCTCGTCCTCGGCCTCGTCGTCGCCATCGCCATTCCCGAGGGATGGCAGGGGCGTCCCGCGCTTCGCCACTTCGCCACCATCGCGCCGCTGACGCTGCTCTTCGTGCAGGGCGCGCGCCTCCTCGCCGGGCGCTCGCCCCTCGACGTCGCGGTGGAGTTCGCCGCCCTGCTCCAGATCGTGCGCCTGGCGACCCGACGCGGGGCCGCCCACGACCAGCAGATCATCGTCCTCTCCCTCCTCCACTTCGTCGCCGGCACGGTGCTGGGCGGCGGCCTGATGTACGGCATCTGCTTCCTCGGGTTCCTCATCGTCGCGCCCGGAGCGCTCGTGCTCAGCCATCTGCGACGCGAGGTCGAGGGCAACTATCGCCAGGGTGCGCGCGACCGCACGGGGCTGCCGGTCGACGTCCCGCGCATCCTCCGGAGCCGGCGCGTGGTCGGGCGCGGGTTCCTCGCCGCGACGTGCCTCCTCTCGGTGCCCATCCTGCTCTTCACGACCGCGCTCTTCATCCTCTTCCCGCGGGTGGGGCTCTCGCTGCTGCTCCTGAACCATCCGCACTCGGGCCGGATGATCGGCTTCTCCGAGCACGTCGACCTCGGCGACGTCGGCGTCCTCCGCGACGACCCGACCATCGCCCTTCGTTTCGAGGTGCCGGATCTGCCGGACCCGCCGACCCGGCTCACCCTCCGTCTGCGCGGCACGGCGTTCGACGGCTACGACGGGCGCGCCTGGCAGCGCAGCCAGCGGGAGCTGAAGCCCGCGGTGCACGGCATCGAGGGGCAGGACGTCTACCCGATCTTCCGCGGCCCGGACGAGAAGCACGACCGCGTGATCGCCTTCGACCTCGAGCCCATCGACCCGCCCGTCGTGTTCCTGCCTCCCCGGGCCGTCGCGCTCCACGTGAGGCCCCAGAACCAGATCCTCCTGGGAGAGCCCCTGGCGGTACAGCGTGGCGCGGAGGACGAGCTCCGCTACTCCGGCTCCGACGCGCGCGGCCTGCGTTACGACGTGTACGTCGCCGGTGACAGCGAGGCCCTGGTCGAGACGATGTCGGCGCTCGACCGGGCCCGGTACCTCGCCCTGCCGGGGGACCTGCCGCCACGGGTCGGCGACCTCGCCCACAGCTGGACGGACGGCCTGGCGACGGTCGAGGCCAAGGCGCACGCCATCGAGGAGCACCTCCGCCACGACTACGGCTACGACCTGAAGTCACCCTCGCAGGGGAAGCCTCAGCCCGTCGACCATTTCCTCTTCGAGTCCAAGCGCGGCCACTGCGAGTTCTTCTCGACCGCCATGGCGCTGATGCTTCGTGCCGTGGGCATCCCGTCGCGCAACGTCACCGGCTTCGTCGGCGGCACCTGGAACCGCTGGGGCCACTACTACGCCGTGCGCGAGGGGGACGCTCACTCCTGGGTCGAGGCCTACATCGACCATCCGACCCGGCCCGGGTGGCAGACCTTCGATCCCACCCCGCCGAGCGGAGCGCAGCCGCTCGAGCCCCGCGACGGGGCCTACTACCTGATGCGCGACTTCGTCGAGGCGCTCTCGCAGCGCTGGAACACGTACGTCGTGGGCTACGATCTCCACAAACAGGTTCGGCTCTTCGACGAGCTGAGCCGCCGGTACGAGAGGCTCCGCTCGCGAACGGGCGTCGACAAGGGGCCCCTCGCGCGATTGACGCGCGGTCCGGTGGTCGCGTGCGCGCTCCTGGCGATCGCCGCGATCGCGTACGTCGTCTGGAAGCGCCGGAAGCGCAAGGCCGACAGGCACGAAGAGGCGACCGCGAAGCGCGAGCAGGACGTCCGGATGGAGACGGCCGCCGCGCTGTACCGGGCGCTCGAGATGGCGCTGCACGGACAGGGCGTCACGCGCGCGGTCTCGACGCCGCCGCTTCGTCATGCGGAGGAGCTCTGCTCGCGACGCCATCCGCTGGGGGACGAGGTGTTGACGTTGACGAACGTGTATCTCGCCGCTCGGTTCGGCGGGGCGCCCCTCAGCGACGCGGGCCGACGGGACTTCGAGCGGCGAGTACGCGACATCCGCGCGTACCGACCCGCGACGGCGACGACGACCTGACGTTCAGGCGGCGAGCTTGCGGTTCAGGCTGATCTGGATGGCGTCCTGCCGACTCTCGCGGCGGGCCACGCCGTAGACGTTGCCTGGTTGGGGGCGCGCGGTCCGGCCGTCGAACTCCAGGTCCGGCTCGCCAGCCTCGATCCAGGCGACGACCATCGGCCGCTCCGTCGTCGCGGCGGCCGTCGACTCGCGCAGCTCCAGCAGGTTCACGTGCACGCCGTTCTGCAGCTCGTCGGCGGTGACCGAGCGCTGCAAGCTGCCGACTGGCCGGGCGTCGCGGCCCGGAACGCGCCCGTGGCTGGCGTCGTACGACTGAACGACGAGCCGGTAGGCGCCGGCCGTCAGTCCGTCCGCGCGGACCTCGGCGTGAAGCGTGTCGGCTCCGTCGCCGAGCGTCGTGGCCGCCAGAAGCGCCAGCCACGAGCCGGCAGCGGCCGACCGGGTCCTCTTGCTGGGGGTTCGCTTGGCCATGTCTTGCTCTGCTGATGCGACAACCGTGCCGGGGGTCCGGGGGCCGATCCCCGCCCCTGTAGGACGAACATCTCAGCCGGGAGTTTCATCTCCGTCGCGCTTCTTTTTCGGCCACCGGCCGATCACGCGACCAAAGTGCGCGTTCCCGCGACCGATTCCCGCGAAAGGCCCACGCGTGTCCGGCGATCGTCAACCTGTCGTCGTTTGGACGCGCACGATCGCGACAGGAGGATCATCCTTGCCCCTCCCTGACGCAGACTGCCCCAGGGGGGATCGAGCGGGATGGGGATTGAGCCGACCTCGTCCCCGCCCCGGCGAGCCGGGAGGGGAAACGGGTCGACCTCGCGCCCGCCCCCGCGAGCCGGGACGGGAAGCCGGTCGACCTCGCCCCCGCCCTCGTGAACCGGGACAGGAAGTCCGTCGACCTCGCGCCCGCCCCCGCGAACCGGGACGGGAAGTCCGTCGACCTCCCGCCGGCCCCCGCGAACCGGGACGGGAAGTCCGTCGACCTCGCGCCCGCCCTCGTGAACCGGGACGGGAAGCCGTCGACCACGGTGTTGCTCCCCTCGAGGCGGCACGGGAAGCGACCCGAGAAGGAGTCGCTCCCCGTGAGCGGGGACGGGAAGTGCTCCGGCGAAACGCCGCCGCTAGTTCTGCATGCGCGCCGAGAACGTCAGATCCCCACCCGAGCCTCGGTCCACGATGATCTTCGTCCCGGCGGGGAACTCCCCGGCCAGGACGCGCTTCGCGAGCGCGTCCTCGAGGTTCTTCTGGATGGCTCGCTTCAGCGGGCGGGCGCCGTACTGCGGATCCCAGCCGAGCTCGGCGAGGTAGTCCTTGGCGCGGTCGCTGACGTCGACCGACAGCTCGCGCCGAGCGAGCCGGGCGGCGAACCGATCGAGCTGGATGTCGACGATGTGCCGGATCTGCGAAGGATCGAGCCGGTTGAAGACGACCACCTCGTCGAGCCGGTTGAGAAACTCCGGCCGGAACGCCTTGCGAACCTCGTCCATCACCGCGCGCTGAATGAGCTCGCGGCGCGTGGCGGCGTCGAGCCCGGGCTTGTCGTCGATGGCCTGGATGTGCGCCGACCCGAGGTTGCTCGTCAGGATGATGACCGTGTTCTTGAAGTCGACCGTGCGCCCCTGACCGTCGGTGAGCCGGCCGTCGTCGAGCACCTGGAGCAGGACGTTCCAGACGTCTGCGTGCGCCTTCTCGACCTCGTCGAACAGGAGGACCGTGTAGGGGCGACGCCGCACGGGCTCGGTCAGCTGGCCGCCCTCGTCGTAGCCGACGTAGCCGGGCGGCGCGCCGATGAGCCGCGAGACGGCGTGCTTCTCCATGTACTCGCTCATGTCGAGGCGCACCATCGCGCGCTCGTCGTCGAACAGGAACTCGGCGAGCCCCCTCGCCAGCTCGGTCTTTCCCACCCCGGTCGGGCCGAGGAAGAGAAAGCTCCCGATCGGGCGGTTCGGATCGCCCAGCCCGGCGCGCGAGCGGCGGACGGCGTTGGCGACGGCCTCGACCGCCGCGTCCTGGCCGACGACGCGCTTCTTCACCTGCTCCTCCATGTGGAGGAGCTTGTGCATCTCGCCCTGCATCATCTTGAGGACCGGGATCCCCGTCCACTTCGACACGATGGCCGCGATGTCCTGATCGGTGACCTCCTCGCGGAGGTAGCTCGTCTTCTCCTGCACCTTGACGAGCGTCTTGCGCAGCTCGTCCATCTTCTTCTCGAGCTCGGGGACGCGTCCGTAGGTGATCTCCGCGGCCCGGCCGAGGTCACCCGCGCGCTGGGCCTGCTCGGCTTCGTGGCGCAGCGACTCGATGTCGGGCTGGACCTTTCGGATCTGCTCGATCACCTCCTTCTCGCGCTGCCACTGGGCTCGCATGCCGCTCGTGCTCTCCTCGAGCTCCGCCACCTGGCGCTTCACGTCCTCGAGCCGGGCCTTGCTCGCGGGATCGCGCTCCTTCTTCAGCGCCTGCGCCTCGATCTGCAGCTGCATCATCTTGCGCTGCACGGCGTCGATCTCGGCCGGCATGCTGTCGACCTCCATCTTGATCTTGGCCGCCGCCTCGTCGACGAGGTCGATCGCCTTGTCGGGGAGGAACCGATCGGGAACGTACCGGTCGCTGAGCGTCGCGGCGGCGACGAGCGCGGCGTCCTGGATGCGGATGCCGTGGTGAACCTCGTAGCGCTCCTTGAGGCCTCGAAGGATGGCGATCGTGTCCTCCACGCTCGGCTGCGACACGAAGACGGGCTGGAACCGGCGCTCGAGGGCGGGATCCTTCTCGATTCGCTTGCGGTACTCGTCGAGGGTCGTCGCCCCGATGCACCGGAGGTCACCGCGCGCGAGCGCGGGCTTCAGGAGGTTGGCGGCGTCCATCGAGCCCTCGGCCGCGCCGGCACCGACGATCGTGTGCAGCTCGTCGATGAAGAGGACGACCTGCCCGTTCGACGCCTCGACTTCCTTGAGCACCGCCTTCAGGCGCTCCTCGAACTCGCCGCGGTACTTGGCGCCGGCGACGAGCGCGCCCATGTCGAGCGCGGCGAGGTGCTTGTTCTTGAGCGACTCGGGCACGTCGCCGCGCACGATGCGCTGCGCGATCCCCTCGACGATCGCCGTCTTTCCCACGCCCGGCTCGCCGATGAGCACGGGGTTGTTCTTGGTGCGACGGGAGAGGACCTGCATGACGCGCCGGATCTCCTCGTCGCGACCGACGACCGGGTCCATCTTGCCCTTGCGCGCGGCCTCCGTGAGGTCGCGGCAGTACTTCTCCAGCGCCTGGAACTTCCCCTCCGGATCCTGGTCCGTGATCCGCTGGCTGCCCCGGACGCTCGCGAGCGCGGAGAGCAGCTTCTCGTACGTGATCCCGCCGTTCTGCTCGAACAGCGCCATCATGTCGCGGTCGTGGCGCGCCATCGCGAGGACGTAGTGCTCGACCGACACGAAGTCGTCCTTCAGCTGCTTCGCCTCGTCCTCGGCGCGACGAATGACCTCCAGGGTGCGGCGCGACAGCGACGGCTCCGCTCCCCCCGTCACACGCGGCAACCCCGCGACCTTCGCGGCCACGGCGCTGCGGAGGGCGCTCGCGTCGGCGCCCGCCTTCTGCAGGAGGGGGCCCGCGACGCCGCCTTCTTGTTCGAGCATCGCCGACAGCAGGTGCTCGGGCTGAAGCTCCGGGTTTCCGAAGCGTGATGCGCGAGCGAGTCCCTCCTGGAACGCCTCGCGGCTTTTCGTGGTCATCCTGTCCGGACGCATCCACCGAAGCTAAGTCGCCCGCGTCCCCGCGCAAGATGCATGCCTCGCGCCGAGATGCGACCCTCAGATATCGAGGTTCTTCACGTTGAGCGCGTTGTCCTCGATGAACTGCCGCCGGGGCTCCACCTGATCGCCCATGAGAATCGTGAAGATCTGGTCCGTCTGCACGAGGTCGTCGAGCCGGACCTGAAGCATCACCCGGGTGTTCGGGTCGAGCGTCGTCTCCCAGAGCTGCTCCGGGTTCATCTCGCCGAGACCCTTGTACCGCTGCATCGTGGTGCCCTTGCGCCCACGCGCGTCGATGTAGTCCCAGAGCGCGTCGGCGTCGCCGACCTCGACCTCCTCGCTCTTGGCCTTGTCCGCCTCGCGGACGAAATACGGGGCGGGACCGATCGATCGCACGTCCTGCTCGATGGCGTAGAGCTCCTCGTACTCCGCC